>NZ_JAATEK010000020.1:0-140935 GCF_012034195.1 Microbispora sp. CL1-1 | reverse complement strand
ATCGAGGGCGAGGGCGACGCCGCGAAGTTCACCTTCGTCGGCGAGGCGAAGAGCCCGGCGGTCCCGGACTCGGCGGCCTCCATCGCGGAGGCGGTCCAGCGCTGATCCGCCTGCGATAACCCGTTCCACCCGAGGGGCGCTCCGCAAGGAGCGCCCCTCGGCGTTTTCCTGCCTGCCTCGGTCACGGTGCGGTCACCTTCCCGTCGAGAGGGTGAGAACAGGTATCGCACCACCGGGCGTAGTACTACACTTCGTAGAGCCGTTCGCGGCACGTTCTGGGCGCGGGCGGATGGAATGTCATCCCTGCGGCGTACCGGACAATCCGCTGCGGGGCGGACGCGGAGGACCGGGCGCACGGGGGAAGCTCGGTCAGCCCGGGAGAGATCCCGGCGGTAGGAGGACCGAGGTCCCCATTCGAGGCGGGACGCGCCCTGTGGGCGGATTGGCGGTCCGGAAGTGCACAAGCCTTGGAGGCACCTGATGCGCCTGCTGCACGACGATGGGACGCTGGTTCACCTGGCCTACAACGCGGGCGTACATCCCGCCGAGGATCTGGAGAACCTGATCGCCCACCTCACGCGCTACGCCGTGCCGGTGCGCAGGAAGCTGGGAGTCGACCGGCTTGGCGTCGGCCTCTGGCTCGCTCCCGCCGTGGCGGACCACCTCGTCGCCGACCGCATCGAGCTCGTACGGCTGCGCCGGTCGCTGGAGGAGCGGGGCCTGGAGTGCGTCAGCCTCAACGGCACCGGCGGGCGCAACCAGGAGGTTCCCGGGCCCGACTGGGCCAAGCCCGAGCGCTACCGCTACACCATGGCGCTGGCCAAGATCCTCGCGTTCCTGCTGCCGGACGACGTGCAGTCGGGCGGCATCTCCACGATCCCCATCGGCTGGCGCCGCGACTGGCCCGCCGACCTGCACGCCATCGCCTCCCGCCGGCTCGAACGGCTCTCGCGTGAGCTGCGCGGCCTCTACAGCGTCACCGGCAAGACCATCAGGGTCGGCTTCGAGCCCTGGCCCGGCTGCGTGCTGGAGACCACCGAGCAGGCTCTTGAGCGGGTCTGCGACATCGACTCCGATCACCTCGGCGTCTGCCTGGACGCCTGCCACCTGTCGTGCGGCACCGAGAAGCCCGACGCGGCGCTGCGCGGGCTGGCTCTCGCCGGGGCTCCCGTGGTCAAGCTCAGCCACGTGCACAACCACAGCCAGGAGATCCCCAGCACCCAGCCGGTGATAGCCGACACGCTCACCGCGATCCTGTCCGGTGCCGTGAACGGCACCGCGCACGTCGAGGTGGAGGCCCACGACGGGACCTCTCCCAAGGCGAAGGGGCCCGCCGCCCTGGTGGCGAAGCTCGCCGACGAGCTCGACTGGACGCGCCGCAACCTCACCGCGCTCGGCCTCAAGCTCGCCGCCTGACCGTCGGCAAGCGCCGGGGCCGGCCGCCGTCGACTGCCAGCCCCGCGCCCACTCGGGCGGTCGGTCGTCCCGGCCCGCCGGGAGCACGAGCCGGACCTCACGCTCGCTCTCCGGGGCGGCGGGCGGCGGGGGTCACGAAGGCGACCGGCATGTGCCGTCGGGGAAGGCGCCGGCTCCTTAGCAGTGCCGTGCGCGCCTTCCGGGGGTCAGGAGGGCAACTGGTAGGTGCCGTCGGGGAGGACCTCGGCCAGGCCGTCGTCCAGGAGGCCGTCCAGTGCGCGTTCGCGCTGCACGTGGTCGGCCCAGACGGCGTCGAGCGCCTCCTTGGGCACCGGCCCGTGCGCCTCGCGGAGGACGGCGAGCAGGCGTCCCCGGCACTGCCGGTCGGTCCCCGCGTACGTCTGGCCCTGCCGCGCCGGGCCGTCGTGGGCCGGACGCCCGGCCAGCCGCCACGCGCACTGCGCGGTGACCGGGCAGCGCTCGCAGCGGGGCGCCCTGGCCGTGCACACCAGCGCGCCCAGCTCCATCACGGCCACGGCCCAGCGGGGCGCGCCCACCGGGGGCACCAGCGACTCCGCGAGCCGCCGCTCGGCCGCCGTGGTCGTCTTCGGCGGATACTCCTCGCCACGCACCGCTCGGGCCAGCACCCGCCGCACGTTGGTGTCGAGCACCGCGTGGCTGCCGCCGTACGCGAAGCTGGCCACGGCCGCCGCCGTGTAGTCGCCGATTCCGGGCAGGGCCCGCAGCTCGTCGTAGGTGGACGGCACGCGGCCGTCATGGTCGGCCGTGATGGCCCGCGCGCACGCGTGCAGGTTGAGCGCCCTGCGCGGGTAGCCGAGCCGCCCCCAGTGGCGTACGGCCTCGCCGGGGGACTCCTTCGCGAGCGCCTCGGGAGTGGGCCAGCGCTCCATCCACTCGGTCCAGACGGGTAGCACCCGGGCGACGGGCGTCTGCTGGAGCATGATCTCGCTCACCAGGATGCCCCACGGGGTCGCGTCCGGACGCCGCCAGGGCAGGTCGCGGTTGTGCTCGGCGTACCAGTCGAGGATGGGCTCACGTAAGGAGGCGGACACGCCCCCGACTGTACCGAGCGAGCCGGAGGGGCGCGGCCGTGCGCCGGACCGAGGAACGCGCGGGAGCGAAGCGGCCGAGCGGCGACGTGGGCGATGCTCCTGGTGGAGCACGTCTTCGGCATCGGCGGCCGAGCCGAGCATCTCGTAGGCCACGGTGAACAGAAGCCTGCGATGGGCGACGAAGGCCGCGGTGCGCCCCGGCACGACCCCACGGCCTGGAAGCGCCCCGACGAGCGAAGCGGGAGTCGCCGAGGAGCGTGCGGCGCTCGATTGCGCAAAGACCCGGCGAGGCTGCGATCTGGGAACGGGCAAGGATCAGCGAGGCGTTCCCGCCGGGCCCCCAGGGCTCCCCATACTGTCCGCATGGATCCGGACACTTTCCGTGGTGACGTGGGCGTCGAGGGGGCGGACGTCTACTGGCGCCGCCGGGTGTCGGTGCTCACGGGGATGCTCGTCGTGGTGGCGGTCGTGGCATGGGCGTGCAGCAGCGCCTCCGGACGGCCTGACGAGACCGCCGCCGCCGTCAAGGCGACGCCCTCCGACCGGCTGGTCGTCTCGCTGCCCGCCGGGCCGGCCCCGAAGACGCCCGCCGTCTCCGGCGCGGTCGCGGGTCAGCCGTCGCCGTCCGCCTCCGCGGGCGTCTCGCCCTCGCCCGGCAAGCCGCGGCGTCCCGGCGACCCCTGCGACGAGAAGGACCTCGTGCTCGCGCTGCAGACCGGCCAGGACGTGTACGGCAAGGGGGTCACGCCGTCCTTCCTGCTGACGGTGGTGAGCACGAGCAAGGTCGAATGCACGGTGGACGTCGGGCCGCGCACCCTGGAGATGCGGGTGCTGTCGGGCGGCGATCGCGTGTGGTCGACGGCCGACTGCGTGGCGGGCGACGGCGTGGACAAGCAGCTGCTGGAGCGCGGCATCCCCTATGTCCGCTCGATCCGGTGGGACCGCCACCGCTCGGGGAGCACGTGCGCAGGCAAGCGGTCGCCCGCCGACCCCGGCACGTACGTCGCGACCGCGCACTCGGGCCGGCTGAAGAGCCCGAAGGTCGTCTTCCACCTGCGCTGAGAGAGGGTGCCGGTCGTCCAGCGCCTCGGCCGGCGGCTGATCGGGCATTCCACCCGGCACGCCGGGCGTCGTACGTCAGCCGGCAAGCCCAGCATCGGTGCGGAGCGCTGGGTCCCCTGGGTCCGGGAGGCGGACGTCCTGCTGGTGAACGGCGGCGATCCGCTGTTCCTGTGTCACTGGATGCGGAGGTCAGGGCTGGCGGATCTGTTGCCGTCGCTGAACGAGACGGTCCGGGCGGGGCTGAGCGCCGGGAGCATGGTGCTGACTCCCTGTATCGGAGAGCACTTCGTCCGGTGGAAGCCGCCCTCCGGTGACGACAGCACCCTGGGCGTCGTCGACTTCTCGATCTTCCCGCACCTGGATCACGAACGCCTGCCGGAGAACACCATGGCCAAGGCGGAAAGGTGGGCGGCCGGGATCCCGAACCAGGCGTACGCGATCGACGACGAGACCGCCATCAAGGTGATCGACGGGCAGGTCGAGGTCGTCTCCGAGGGGCACTGGAAGCTGTTCACCCCCTAGATCATGAGCGTCGGCGACCTCTCCGTCCTCGTGCTCGCACCGCCGTGCCCGAGCGCGCATCGATCAGAGGTAGCGCTCCAGGATGGACGACTCGGCGAGCCGCGACAGGCCCTCGCGGACGCTGCGTGCCCGGGTCTCACCCACGCCGCCGACGGCCTGGAGATCGTCGGTGCTGGCCGCGAGCAGCTTCTGCAGGCCGCCGAAGTGGCTCACGAGCCGGTCGATGATCGCCCCGGGCAGGCGGGGGACCTTGGTGAGCAGCCGGAAGCCGCGCGGGCTGACCGGCGTGTCGAGCGCGTCGCCGCCGTGGTGACCCAAGATCTGCGCCACCTTCGACAGGTCGAGCAGGTCGCCCGACGACAGCTCGTCCAGCTCCCGCATGGCGTCGGCGTCGCCGTACGGACGCGCGCCGAGCGAATCGGGCGCGTAGTCGCGGATGATCTGCACCCGGTCGGTCTCCACGCCCGCGAACAGCTCGTCGAGCTGGAGGGACAGCAGCCGTCCGTCGGTGCCGAGCTCGACGACGTAGCCCTCGATCTCGCGGGCGATGCGGCGGACCATCTCCAGGCGCTGGACGACGACGGCCACGTCGCGCACCGTGACGAGGTCCTCGATCTCCAGGGCCGACAGGTTGCCGGAGACCTCGTCGAGCCGCTTCTTGTAGCGTTCGAGCGTCGCAAGGGCCTGGTTGGCCTTGGACAGGATCGCGGCCGACTCCTCCAGCACATAGCGGATGCCGTCGAGGTAGAGCGCGATGATCCGCATCGACTTGCTGATCGCGATGACCGGGAGCGAGGTCTGCCTGGCCACCCGCTGCGCCGTACGGTGCCGGGTGCCGGACTCGTCGGTGGGGATGGCCGGGTCGGGCACGAGGTGCACGGCGGCCCGCACGATCCTCTGGTGGGCCGTGTCGAGCACGATCGCGCCGTCCATCTTGGCCAGCTCGCGCAGGCGCGTGGCGGAGAACTCGACGTCGAGCGTGAACCCGCCGGTGCAGATGTCCTCGACCGTGCGGTCGTATCCCAGGACGATCAGGCCGCCGGTGTGGCCGCGCAGGATGCGCTCCAGCCCGTCACGCAGCGCCGTCCCCGGGGCGACCGCGGCGAGCACGGCCCTTCTGCGGTCGTCGATCGCCTTGTCGTTGTCCAGCACATCCACCCCAGTGGGCTCGCCCGGTCGTTAGCCGTCAGATCGTCTTCCCACCGATCCCTGTCGCGGCGAGATCCGCGAGGCGCTCCGCAGGCGCCCGGTGAAGCCCGTCGGGGGCGCGGGGGCGAGGCCACGGCCGACCGGGCAGGCAACAGAGTTTACCGGCGTGATGCCGTGCTCACCGGTGTGACGAGGGATCACCTGGCGGATCCCATGAGATTGAGGGCGTCCCACACGTTCTCCACCTCCGTGACCTCGAAGCCCGGTGCGAACGGCGTCGTACGGCCGGCAGGCGAGCGCAGCGCCACGAGCCGGCCGCGGCCCGCCGATGTCTCCGGACGCGGCTCCTCGTCCAGCGAACCGGTGGGCACCAGCGCCCTGGTGAAGCCGAGCCGGGCCGCCTCGGCCAGCCGCCGCCGGACGTCCCGTACGGGCCGCAGCTCGCCGGCCAGGCCGACCTCGCCCAGCGCGACGAGCCCGGGAGGCAGGGCCTGGTCGCCGGCCGCGCTGACGACCGACAGCATCAGCGCGAGGTCCACGGCGGGATCGGTCAGGCGGATGCCGCCCACCGTGGCCGTGAAGACGTCGCACTTGCCGATATTGGCGCGGAGCCGCCGCTCGATGACGGCGAGCACCATCGCCACCCGGTAGGAGTCGAGCCCGGAGGACGTGCGCCGGGGCTGGGGAGCCTCGGTCGGGCCGACCAGGGCCTGCAGCTCGGCCGGGATCGGCCGGGTGCCCTCAATGGTCACGGTGATGCAGGTGCCCGGCATCGGCTCGGGATGGCGGGAGACGAACAACCCGCTGGGGTCGGCGATCCCGGTGATGCCGCGCTCGTGCAGGTCGAAGCAGCCCACCTCGTCGATCGGGCCGAAGCGGTTCTTCACCGCGCGCACCAGGCGCAGCCGCGAGTTGCGGTCGCCCTCGAAGTGGAGCACGACGTCGACCAGGTGCTCCAGCACCCGGGGGCCGGCGATCGTGCCGTCCTTGGTCACGTGGCCGAC
This sequence comes from Microbispora sp. CL1-1, assembly GCF_012034195.1. Taxonomy (NCBI): domain Bacteria; kingdom Bacillati; phylum Actinomycetota; class Actinomycetes; order Streptosporangiales; family Streptosporangiaceae; genus Microbispora; species Microbispora sp. CL1-1. Next base: position 134,709 of record NZ_JAATEK010000020.1, on the reverse strand, counting down.
GAGCACGGTGGACATGGCCCGCTCCTTGGCCAGGCGGACCAGGTTGCCGGCGACCTCCCTGACCTGGGTCACGCCGCCGGGCACTCCGGTCGCGTCGGCCGACCCGATCGTCTGGACCGAGTCGACGATGAGCAGGCTCGGCTGCACCTTCTCGACGTGCGCCACCAGGGCCGACAGGTCGGTCTCCGCGGCCAGGTAGAGCCTGTCTTCGATCGCGCCGATGCGGTCGGCGCGCATGCGCACCTGGGCGGCCGACTCCTCGCCGGTCACGTAGAGGACGGTCTCGCCCCGCGCGGTGCGGGCGGCGGCCTCCAGCAGCAGCGTCGACTTGCCGATGCCCGGCTCTCCCGCCAGGAGCACGACCGCGCCGGGGACGAGGCCGCCGCCGAGCACGCGGTCGAGCTCGGAGACTCCGGTCGTCCGCGCGCTGACAACCTCGGCCTTCACCTGTCCGATCGGGACGGCGGGGGCGGAGACCGCGCCCGGCTTGACCACGTGGACGCCCTGCCGGGCGCCGGCCTCCTCGACCGTGCCCCACGCCTGGCACTCCCCGCACCTGCCGACCCACTTGACCGTGGTCCAGCCGCACTCGCCGCACCGGTACGCCGGTTTCGCTGCCTTGCTCACGTGCGGGAGGTTACCGGCCGCCGCCGACAATCCCGCCGGAAACCGCGGCGGCCCCTCACGAAAGCGGTGCCCCTTCCGGCCGATGGCGTTCCTTACGAGCAGCGGTGGCCCTTCCGAGAGACAGCGGCCCCTCCGCGCAACGGCGTCCCTTTCCGAAGTGGCGGCTTCTCCGGAAAGCGGTGCCTCTTCCGGCCGACGGCGGCCTCTCCGGGAGAAGGCGGCCGGACTAGCCTTGCGGCTTCTCCGGCACGTAGAAGGCGGTGGTGCCGGCCACAGCCGCGTTCACCACGTCGTCCGGCGCGCCGGAGGCCCGGTATGCCTCGCCCCACAACGTGCTGCTGAGCCGCATGAGCTCGCGCGCCTCCTCCGACTGCTCCCACGCGGAGGGGTCGTCGATCATCTCGCCGCGCAGGTGCAGCCCGAGCCCGAGCAGCGCCAGGTCCCAGCCGACGCCCGTGGCCCCGGGACCGAACTGGTCCCAGAACTCGGGCGGGACCACGGCGACGTGCTCCAGCTCGAACACGGTGCGGTCGTCGCCCTCCGGGCTCAGCCGCACCTCGACCTCGCTGAAGCCGGGGTTCTCGCCGAACAGCCAGCTCACCCGCAGCAGCCGGGGCGGCTCGCAGCGCAGGATCTCCCCGCCCGCGTTGCCCTGGAGCTGGTAGTGCCCGCCGAGCTTCAGCTCGCCGCTCACCGGGAGGAACCAGCGGCTGATCCGCTCGGGGTCGGTGCAGGCGTCCCACACGTCCTCGATGCCGGCGTCGTAGGTGCGCCGCAGCAGCACCGTGCGGGCGTCGCCTTCCGGCAGGTCGCGCGAGCCGACCGCGCGGTGGACTTGGTTGATCATGTCGATGAAGTCGCTCATTGGCCGTTCTTCCGTGTCGGTCCGTCCGTCGTGGGCTGTGTGCCCGGCAGCGTGACGGTTGCGTCAGCGGCCACGCTGATGGCCGCGCTGGTGGCCGCGCTGGTGGCGGCGTTGGTGGTCGCGTCATGCGCATCGCCGCCGTGCCGCCGTCCGAGCCGCCGCTCCCGGCTGCCCCGCGCCAGTTCGGTGCCGAGCGCGTCGCTGCGCTGCCCCCAGAAGCCGCGGAACCGCTCCAGCCAGGCGTCCGCCTCCCGCAGCGGCGCGGGTTCGAGGGCGTACAGCCGTCGCGTGCCCGCGGCGCGTACGGACGCGAGCCCGGACTCGCGGAGCACCCGTAGATGCTGGGAGATGGCCGGCTGTGAGATCCCGAACTCGGCGCGGATGGCCGAGGTGAGCGCGCCCGACGTCTGCTCTCCATCGGAGAGCAGCTCCAGGATCCGGCGTCGCACCGGATCCCCCAGCGCGTCGAATGCGTGCACGCGCCCACTATGCCGAGAGCCACTTATAAAAGTCAACGCTTATATAAGCGGCCCCCGGTGGACGGGCATGACTAGAAGTGGCCCGCGAGGTCGGCGAGCAGCAGGCGCTTGGGCTTGGTGCCCCTGATCTGCTGGACGATCTCGCCGTCCCGATAGAGGTTCAGCGTGGGGAAGCCCAGGACGTGGTAGCGCTGGGCGATCTCGGGGTGCTCGTCGGCATTGATCTTGGCGACCGTGAGGCGGTCGCCGTACTCGGCGGCGATCTCCTCCAGGATCGGGGCGATCATCTTGCACGGCGGGCACCAGTCGGTCCAGAAGTCCACCAACACGAGCTTGTCGCTGTGCAGCACCTGCTCGTCGAAGTTCTCCGTGGTCAGTGTGATCATGACTCTCCTCGTCGTGTGAGAAGACAGCCGGGGCAGGCGTCGGCGAACTGGGCGGCGACCTCGGCGCGGCGGGCGAGCAGGTCGCGGATCTCCCGGTCGATCTCCGCGAGCTTGCGCCGATAGACGGCCACCGACTCCGGGCAGGAGCCTCCCGACGGGTGTCCGGACCGCAGGCAGTCCACGAACGGGCGGGCGTCCTCCAGTGTGAAGCCGACCGACATCAGCTCCCGGATCTCGGTGACGATCCGGACGTCCGACTCGTCGTACTCGCGATATCCGTTGGCCGAGCGGCGCGACCGGATGAGGCCCCGCTGCTCGTAGTAGCGCAGCGCGCGGGTGCTCACTCCCACGCGCCGGGCCAGCTCGCCGATCCGCATCGGCCCCTCCTCGGCTGTCCTGGCACGACGCTAAAGCTTGACGCCGGTGACAAGGTCAAGCCCGGATTCAGAATTCCCGCCAGCGCAGGACGTTCGGATAGCCGATCTCCAGGCCCTCGACCTCGCGCAGCGCCTCGGCGGCCACCTCGGGCGTGAACTCGATGCGCAGCACCGCCTCCAGGTCGGCCCGGGATCGGAACGTCATCCGCAGGTCGAGCTCCTCGCGCCGCCAGCCCTGCCGGGACCAGAAGCGCTCCACGGCCTCGGGGGAGTACGACGGCAGCGAGCGGCGGAACCAGCGGCCGAACGCCCCGCGCGCGGCGTCCACGTCCACGACGAAGGCCGCGCCGCCCCGGCGCAGCACCCGCCCCAGCTCGCGCAGGCCGGGCTCGCAGCCTGGCCCGAAGAAGTACGCCCACCGGGCGATCGCCACGTCGGCCGACGCGTCGGGAAGGGGCAGCGCCTGCGCGGTGCCCGTACGCACCGAGACGTTGGGCAGCGACGCGCAGCGTGCGGCGGCCTGCGCGGCCAGGCCGCCGTGCGGCTCGACGCCCACGACCCGCCCGGCGGACGCGGCGAGCGCGGGCAGGTGGAAGCCGCTGCCACAGCCGATCTCGACCACGGTCGCGCCGTCCCACGGCCGTACGGCCCGCATCGCGGCCTCGGCCGCGCCCGCCGGCCCGACGGCGAGGTTCTCCAGCTCGTAGATCTGGGGAGTGTTCCAGATGTTCGGACTGGGTACGGCTCCGCTCACGATCCGTGCCATGCGCCCCACATTAGTTGGCGACCTTGGGTAGTTGATTGTGGCGAAGCGGCGCAGGGCGCGGGTGCGGCTTAGGCTGGATCCGTGAACGGGCGCATGGAGCGAACGGACGGCCACGGCCACGGCACTGGAACGTGCCCGCGGGCCGCCAGGGGAGGCTGGCCTCATGAGTGACATCCGCGTGCCCAGCGGCAAGGTGGCGCTGTCGACGGCGTCGGTGTACCCGGAGCGGACGCCGGACGCCTTCGAACTTGCCGCCCGGCTCGGGTACGACGGCGTAGAGATCATGGTGGGACAGGACCCGGTCAGCCAGGACGTCGAGGTCCTCGAACGGCTGCGCGACCACTATGAGATCCCGATCCTGGCGGTGCACGCGCCCTGCCTGCTGGTGACCCAGCGGGTGTGGGGCCGCGACCCGTGGCTGAAGCTGCGCAGGGCCCGCGAGGCGGCCGAGCGGCTGGGCGCGCAGACGGTCGTCGTGCATCCGCCCTTCCGGTGGCAGCGCGACTACGCCAGGGACTTCGAGAGGGGCCTGGCCCGGATGCGCGAGGAGACGGACGTCGTCTTCGCGGTGGAGAACATGTTCCCGTTGCGGGCCAGGGGCAACGAGGTCGTGCCGTACGCGCCGGACTGGAACCCCATCGACTACGACTTCCCCCAGGTGACGCTCGACCTGTCGCATACGGCGGTGTCCGGGTCCGACGCGATGGAGATGGCGACCAAGCTGGGCGACCGGCTGGCCCACCTGCACCTGGCCGACGGGGTGGGCACCACCAACAAGGACGAGCACCTGGTGCCCGGCCGGGGGTCGCAGCCCTGCGGGCCGATCCTGGAACGCCTCGCCGGCAACGGTTATCAGGGCCTTGTCGTGCTGGAGATCAACACGCGCAAGGCCGCCAGCCGCAGCGAGCGGATCGAGGACCTGACCGAGGCCCTCGCCTTCGCGCGGCTCCACTTCGCCGCCTCCTCCACGGCCTCATGAACGAGCGGATCGCGGACAGCCACCGGGTCTTCGACCGCGTCTCGGAGGAGTACGACGCGGCGAGGCCGCACTATCCCGAGGCCCTCTACGTCGCGCTGGAGAACCTGTCGGGGGTCCGGCTCGCGGGGGCGACCGTGATCGACGTTGGGGCGGGCACCGGCATCTCGACCCGGGGGCTGCTCGACCGCGGCGCCCGGGTCGTCGCCGTCGACCGCGGCGAGCGGATGCTGGCCCGGTTGCGCGCCCGCACGGCCTGCCCGGCCCTGCTCGCCGACGGGAACGACCTGCCCTTCCGCGCGGGCGTGGCCGACCTCGTTACGTACGCCCAGGCGTGGCACTGGCTCGACCCTGCCCTGTCGGTGGCCGAGGCCGTACGCGTGATCGCGGACGGCGGCGCGATCGCAGGCTGGTGGAACAGCGTGGATCCCGGCAAGGCCGACTGGCTGGCGGCCAACCAGGTGCGGCTCGCCGAGTCGTGCCCCGGCTACATCGGGCCCGTGCTGCCCGGGTGGAGCATGCCGCCGATCGCCGCGGCCATGTCCGACGCCGGTCTCGCCGTGGCCGACACCTGGGTCGGCTGGACCAGGTCGGTGCGGCTGGAGGACTTCCTGACCGACCTGCGCTCCCACTCGTACATGGCGAGTATGGACGGAGACGTGGTGACGGAGCTGCTCGCCAGGGAGCGTGCCGAGCTCGGCCGGGTGTTTCCCGACGGGCGGCTGACCGTCCCGATGCGCGTGTATCTTGCGGTGGGCCGCAGGGGCTGAACTGAAGCGGGGATCGATGTGACGACGGAGGTGCCGGAGGTCTCGGGCGGCAGGCGGCGACCGGGGCGGCGGCCCGGCCGGCGTCCGGGCTCGGCGGACACCCGCGGCGAGATCCTCGCCGCGGCGCGCAGGGTCTTCGCGGAGAAGGGGTTCGACAAGGCGACGATCCGCGGCATCGCCCGGGAGGCCGGGGTCGATCCGGCCCTCGTCCACCATTATTTCGACACCAAGGAGGGCGTGTTCGTCGCGGCCATGCGGCTGCCGCTGGACCCCTCCTCGGCGCTTCCGCTCATCCTGGCGGGGCCGCGTGAGGAGGTCGGCGAGCGCGTCGTCCGTTTCGTCCTGATGATGACGGCGGACCCGGCGGCCAGGGAGCCGCTGCTGGGTCTGGTGCGGACGGCGATGGTGAACGAGCAGGCCGTCGGCATGGTCAGGGAGTTCCTCTCGACGGCCGTCCTCGGGCGGGTGGCCGAGGCGCTGGACGTCCCGCCGCTGCGGATGGAGGCCGCCTTCGCGCAGTTGTTCGGCGTGGTGATGACGCGGTACATCCTCAGGTTCGAGCCGCTCGCCTCCGCCGACGTCGACGAGATCGTCGCGCTGGTCGGGCCCACCGTGCAGCGCTACCTGGCCGGATAGATTACGGCCACCCCACTCGTACCCTCTTGTAGAGCTTTGTTCTAGTATCGTGCCGTCGGCGGGAAACGCAGTGACGAGCGCCACTCGCCGAGCGTGACGCAGGATAAGTTACTCGCCGGTACCATTCGGGAAGCGCAGACGTTATCCACAGGGCGGGGCACAACCGCTCTTGCGAGGGCGCCGCGCCCCTACGCTGGCCGCCGACGTTCGATATTGGAGGGACTCGTGCTCTGGGTAGCGATTGCAGGCCTCATCGCGACCGCCGTGGCGGTCGGGCTGGCGGGCCGTCGCGTGCTGTTCCTCTATCGGCTTGCCACCAGCGGCCAGCCGGCCCCGGAGCGGATCGAGTACGCCAAACAGCACGCCGGCGCCGAGATCAAGGCCCAGCTCGTCGAGGTCTTCGGCCAGCGCAAGCTGCTGAAGTGGACGCCGTCCGGCACCGCCCACTTCTTCGTCATGTGGGCGTTCTTCATCCTGCTGACCGTCTACATCGAGGCGTACGGCGCGATCATCCAGGGCGCGATCACCGGGCACTCGGACTTCCACATCCCGCTCATCGGGACCTGGCCGGTGCTGGGCTTCCTGCAGGACTTCATCGCGGTCGCCTGTCTGCTCGGGCTGGCCGCGTTCACGGCCATCCGGATCAAGAACTCGCCGAAGAAGCTCGGACGCGGCTCCCGGTTCTCCGGCTCGCACCTGGGCGGGGCCTGGCTGGTCCTGTTCATGATCTTCAACATCATCTGGACGCTGTTCCTCGCCCGGGGCGCGGCGGCGGCCAACGGCAACTTCCCCTATGAGTCCGGCGCGTTCGTCAGCCTGGCCATCGGGAAGGTGCTGCCGCACAGCGAGCTGCTGGAGCAGATCGCCCTGCTGCTGCACATCGGCTTCATGCTGGTGTTCCTGGTCATCGTGGTGAACAGCAAGCACCTGCACATCTTCACCGCGCCGCTGAACGTGCTGTTCTCCCGCCGTCCCGACGGGCTGGGCCCGGCCCAGCCGATGCGCAGCAACGGGAAGGTGCTCGACTTCGAGGAGGCCGACCCCGAGGTCGACGTGTTCGGCCGCGGCAAGATCACCGACACGACGTGGAAGGGCTTCCTCGACTTCTACACCTGCACCGAGTGCGGCCGCTGCCAGTCGCAGTGCCCGGCCTGGAACACCGACAAGCCGCTGTCGCCCAAGATGCTCATCCTCGACCAGCGCGACCACGCCTTCGCGATCGCGCCCTACCTGCTGGCCGGGGAGAAGGAGAAGGAGAGCTTCTCCGAGGACGTGCTGGCCCTGCTCGACAAGCCGCTGGTGGGCGAGGACGGGGTCATCCACCCCGACGTGCTGTGGTCGTGCACCAACTGCGGCGCGTGCGTCGAGCAGTGCCCGGTCGACATCGAGCACATCGACCACATCCTCGACATGCGCCGCTACCAGGTGATGATCGAGTCGTCGTTCCCGTCCGAGGCGGGCGTGATGCTCAAGAACCTGGAGAACAAGGGCAACCCGTGGGGCATGTCCGAGATGAAGCGGGCCGAGTGGATCGAGGAGTTGGCCACCTCCGTGGACGGACAACGCATCGAGGTCCCGATCATCGACGAGAAGATGCCCGACGACGTCGAGTATCTCTTCTGGGTCGGCTGCGCCGGCGCGCTGGAGGACCGGGCCAAGAAGACCACCAAGGCGGTCGCGGAGCTGCTGCACATCGCCGGGGTCAAGTTCGGCGTGCTCGGCCCGATGGAGGCGTGCACCGGTGACCCGGCCCGCCGCCTGGGCATGGAGTTCCTGTTCAACATGCTCGCCCAGCAGAACATCGAGACGCTCAACGAGGCCGGGGTCAAGAAGATCGTGGCCACCTGCCCCCACTGCTTCAACACCCTCGCCAACGAATACCCGCAGCTCGGCGGCACGTACGAGGTCGTGCACCACACCCAGCTGCTGGCGCATCTGGTGGAGGAGGGCCGCCTCACCCCGATCACCCCGATCGAGGAGAAGATCACTTACCACGACCCGTGCTTCCTGGGCCGGCACAACAAGGTGTACGCCCAGCCGCGCGACATCATGGCCAAGGTGCCGGGCGTCCAGACCCAGGAGATGCACCGCTGCAAGGATCGCGGATTCTGCTGTGGCGCCGGCGGCGCGCGCATGTGGATGGAGGAGCGAATCGGAAAGCGCATCAACACCGAGCGTGTCGACGAGGCGCTGACCACCGATCCCGACACCGTCTCCACCGCCTGCCCGTTCTGCCTCGTGATGCTCGGCGACGCGATCAACGAGAAGAAGAACGCCGGTCAGGCCAAGGAGTCGCTGGAGGTCGTGGACGTCGCCCAGCTCCTCATCAAATCCATCAAGCAGGGGTAAAGCATCCTTGCCATGATCGTGAACTTTTTGTGGAAAACACCAGTCAAGGCGATGGAATGATCCGTGTTTCATGGAAGAGTGACAAAGGCTTTCTCCACATAACAGGAAAATCACGGTAACCTCAACGTTGGCTCAATCGACGGGGAGGGGGCTGGACGGTGGGCGTGGTCGTCATCGACGCGGAGGTCACCCTGGCGGACGTCCTCTCCCTGCGCCTGTCCATCGCCGAGTCGCTGGCGGACGGCACCCACCTGGTCCTGCGGCAACGCGGCACGGGTGAGGAACGGCAGGTGCCGCTCGGCGCATCGGGCGGGCGCACGAGGGACGCCAGCGTCGCGGTCTCCCTCGCGCCCCTCGACCTCGGTCCCGGCCGCTGGGACACCTACCTCGAAAGGGGCGGCGTCCGCACCCGCATCCAGAGCGCCGACCCCGGGTTCTCGCTCGACCGTCTCGACGCGTACGCGCTGGGCCGGCGGACGCTCGCCTACCGGGCCTACCGCACGCGCAACGGATTCCTGGCCCTGAAGATCGATCCGGCGGAGCCGGTCGCCGACGTCCGCGCGGTGTGGTTCCGCGAGGGGCGCTTCGAGGTGACCGGGCTGCTGGCCTACACCGGCCTGGACGACGACGACCAGCACCGCCACGCCACGCTCGCGCTGCGGCACAGCCACTCGGGCCACGGCGATCCGGACGTCGATGCCGCGGTTCTCGGTGACAGCGGTGACAACGAGCCGGGGCACGGCGATCCGGGGAACGACGATCCGGCCGCGACCGTGCGGTTCGCCGCCACCGTCCAGGGGGTCCGGTTCCACGCCGCGCTCTCGCTGTGCGACGTGCTTGCCGCCACCCCCGACTCGCAGGGCTCCTGGGAGCCCTACCTTGAGGTGGACGGCGTCGACCGCGCGCTGCCGCTGGGCGCGAGGCTCGACGACGTCGAGGGCAAGCGCCGCCGCGTCCACTATCCCCACGCGCTCGTGGACGGCGTGCAGATCCGGCCCAGCTTCACGCCCGCCGACGAGCTGCTGCTGGAGGTGGGCGCGTGAAAATCGCGTTCCTGCTCCCGTCGGCGTACGGCATGCGGGGCGACGTGCGGGCGATGCTCAACCTCGCGGGCGGGCTGGCCGCACGCCACGAGGTCGAGGTGGTGAGCATCCGGCGCACCAGGGAGACGCCGTTCTTCCCGGTCGACCGCCGGGTGACGCTGCGCTGGCTCGTGGACACCCGGCCGGGTGTCCATCACCTGCTGCCCCGGGGACAGGTGCGCACGGAGGTCGCGCTCTGGCGCATGCTGCGGGGCCTGCAGGCCGACGTCCTGGTCACCACCCGGCCGTCGCTGAGCGTCCAGGCCGCCCGATATGCGCCACGAGACGTCGTCCGCATCGCGCGGGAGTGGAGCAGACCGTCGGTGCCCGGCCCGGTGCGCCGGTTCTATCCCCGTCTCGACGCCGTGGTGGCGAGCACGACCGGCCGGCGTGACGAGTGGGCGCGGCTGCTCGACGACGACCTGTCGGTGCACGCCATCCCCGACGCCCTGCCCGCGACGCCCTGGCCGCGCTCCCGCATGGACAACCGGATCGTCAGCGCCGGGGGCAGGCTGGTGCCCGGCAAGTCGTACGACCAGCTCGTGCGGGCCTTCGCGATCGTCGCAGACAAGCGGCCCGACTGGCGGCTGCGGTTGTACGGCGGGGGCCCGGAGGAGCGGCGGCTGCGCGCCCTCGTCCGCGACCTCGACCTGCACAACCACGTGTACTTCATGGGCACCACTCCCGACCTGCCCGGCGAGTTCGCCAAGGCGTCCATCGTCGCCGTGCCGGCGCGCCACGAGGTGCTGGGCATGACCGTGATCGAGGCGCTGAGCTGCGGGGTGCCGATCGTGGGCTTCGACGGATCGCGCGGGCCCGCCGAGTTTCTCCGGCCGGGCCACGACAGCGTGCTGGTCCAGGAGGGGGAGAGCGGCGACGTCGAGCCGCTCGCCTGTGCGCTGCTCACCCTCGTCGACGACGAACGCCGCCGCATGAAGCTGGCGGCCGGGGCGCTGGAGACCGCGTCCGCCCACGCCGCGACGGCCGTCGCCGTCCGCTGGGAAGAGCTCATGTACGGCCTGCGCTCCCGCCCCTGACGAGCGTCGGCGGACGGATGCCCCCGTGCTGTCCCCCGGCCCGTCCAGGAGGGCGGCGAGGCGAACGGCCAGGAGGCTGTCACGGGCGCGAGCGTAGTTGAGTAGGCCGTGCTCATGCGAGGACGATTTCCGGGTGGCAGGCTGGGCCCATGATCCTGAGACCGGCCACCGATGTGACGGATCTGGTCCGCGAGATCCTCGGCGATCCCCTGGCCGAGATCGCGGAGCAGCACGTCGAGCCCATCCACCTCGCTTCCGGGGCCGTGTCGACGGCCTGGCTCCATCGCGTGCGCGGCACGACGACCAGCGGCGTGCGCTGGTCGTTCTTCGTCAAGTCGATCCACTCGATCGAGCACTCGGCCCGGCTCGAGAACATGCCCGAGCAGATGCGGGCCGTCCTGTCGGCGCGGTTCCCCTGGCGGGCCGACGCGGACGTCCACCTCGCCCGTCACCCGCTTCCCGACGGGCTGCGGCTCCCCCGCATGTATCGGCTGGGGGACGACCGGCTCGTCATGTGGCTGGAGGACGTGCCGGTCGCGCCCGCCACGTGGGATCTGCACCGCTACCGCGCCGCCGCCCGCCTGCTCGGCGGGGCCAGTCGGCGGGATCAGTGGGAGGGGGCAGTCAGCGGGGCCAGTCGGCGGGCCGGTCGAGATGTGCGGTGGCGGCGGCGACGGAGTCGTGGATCGGCAGTTCCGTGTCGAGGCCGGTGATCCGGAGCATCCGGGCGAAGCGTCCGTGGGCGCCGCTCAGCGCCAGGCGCCCGCCGGCCGCCCTCACGGCGCTCAGGCCTCCCATGAGGACGCTCAGCCCGGTCGAGTCGCAGAACTTGAGCCCTTCGGCGTCGACCACGATCCGTGGCGGTGTGCGCAGCCCGACCGCCTCGGCCAGGCAGGTGCGCAGTGAGGCGGCGGAGCCCAGGTCGAGCTCGCCGAACAGCCGGATGACGACGACGTCCTGGTCCAGGACGGTCAGCATGGAGAAGATGCCGGGCTGTCCGTGCCTTTCCGGTTCCACCGCGCTCGCCCCTGCCCACTGGCCCTGCCGCCGGGCCGTCGCCTCACGGCCCGCCGGAGCTGCTGTGCGTCCATGATTGCATATGGCAAATGATGCCGGGGCCGGACAGTCAGGGCCGTTCCCTGCGGACGAGCAGCATGGCGGCGTCGTCCGGGACGGGCCCGCCGACGTGCTCGACCAGGTCGCGTTCGAGCATGTCGAGGGCGTCCTGCGGCTCGCGATCGCGCAGCAGGCGAGGCGCCCGGTCGCCCAGGGGATAGAAGTTCCCGTTCCGGTCGCGTGCCTCGTACACGCCGTCGGTGTAGAAGAGGATCTCGTCGCCCTTGCGGAACTCGCATCCGTACGGCTCGGGTCCGGCGTGGGCGAGCGCGACAAGGCCGAGCGGCGGCGCCTCCTGAGTCGGTTCGAGCCACCGGACACGGCCGTCGCGGCCGAGCAGCAGCGGCGGCGGGTGGCCGTAGTTGAGCAGCGCGATCTCGTGCTCGCGCACCTCCGCGAGCACGGCGGTGACGAACTTCTCCCCGCCCAGCCCGCGCGCGAGGTGCTCCTCCAGATGCCGGCCGACGTCGGCGAGCGTCGGCTCGTCGTAGGCGGCCTCACGGAAGGCGCCGACCACCGAGGCGGCCGTCTCCACCGCGTCCAGCCCCTTGCCCTGCACGTCGGCGACGATCAGCCGGATGCCGCCCGGCCCTCTGGCGATGTCGAACAGGTCCCCGCCGATGCGGGCGTCCACCGCGGCGGAGGTGTACGAGAGGGCGATGCGCAGGTCGCCCGCACGGCGGGGCACCGGGTGGAGCAGCACGCGCTGGGCCGCCTCGGCGACGAGGCGGACGTCCGCCAGCTTGCGCCGGCCCTCGGCCCGGAGCCGGCTGGCCAGCATGGCGGCCGCGGTGACCCCGACGATCGCGACCAGCGTCACGGTGATCCGCGGATGACTGAGCTGGTGGTCGTGGTAGGCCAGCGGCGCGGACAGGACGAGCGCGACCAGCCCGGCCAGTGCGGTGTGGCGTGGCCCGCCCGTCACCGCGGCGAACGCGGGCCCGAGGGTCAGCAGTGGCAGCAGGCCCAGGGACGGCCCGGCGAGCAGGTCGACCACCACCACCGTCGCCATGGCGGCGAACGGCAGCGTACGGAGGACAGCCTGGGTTCCCATCCGCGACTCCAGCGTCGCCACGAGCCGGTTCATGGATGCATTCCCGCGCCCGCCCGCCCTACCCTCGGGATGGAGACGCGCGATACCGGTTATGGGTATCGTTGAAGGATGCACGGGTACAGCGGGGACAAGCAGGCCTATCTCACCCGCCTGCGCCGGATCGAGGGACAGATCCGAGGGCTCCAGCGGATGGTGGACGAGGACGTCTACTGCATCGACATCCTCACGCAGGTCTCGGCGGCCACCCGCGCTCTGCAGGCGGTGGCGCTCGGGCTGCTGGAGGACCACATCGCCCATTGCGTCGCCGACGCCGTCAAGACCGGAGGCCCGGAGGCGAGCGAGAAGGTGAAGGAGGCCTCGGCGGCCATCGCCCGGCTCGTCAGGTCATGATTCCGGCCCGCAGGTCATGGCTCCCGGTCGTCACGTCATGATTCCGGGTCACGTCATGATTCCGGGTCACGTCATGGCTTCGGGTCGTCAGGGTGTCGCTCCGGCGCGTCGCGGTCGGTTCGCCCCTGCTTGATCGTGACCCCGTGTGCCTGACCCCGTGTGCCTGACCGCGTGTGCCTGATCGCCGGTGCGTGACGGCGGGTGTATGACGGCCGGTGTGACGACCCATTGGCGGTTGCCCGTTCGTGACGGCTTCGACCGCCCGTACGAGCGGGCGGACGACGAGGACGCCGGTCACCAGGACCCCTACGCCCCGGCACGCCGATCCCGGTGACCATCTGCAGCGGGCTCCTGCTCATGGCGGCACTGGGCGCCCTGACCGCCGTCTTGGACGGGTCATTTCGGTCGAGCAAACCGTCCCGGGCCCACCAGATGCCCGGGACGGTCCGTGCCCTCAGTGCCTTCAGCGGCTCGCCGAAGTCCGCAATCCGAGCGCGTTGTCGAGCTCTTCCAAGGTCAGTCGGTTCTCCGTGATGTTCACGGCCTCCAGCACCTCGGCGTAGAGCGCGATTTCGTCCAACGCGACACGGTCGTGGACCCGAGAGTCCAGGTCATCGTGCCCCACCGCGTCGTCCTTCCTTCCGCAGCCCACACCCATCACGAGGTTACGTCCGGGTACCCTGCCGCGACATGGCCCATCGTGACCATTCCGACCCGCACCCCTCGTCCCTCCGGGACCATTTCCCCGATACTGAGATCACAATTCGATGAAAAAGACGGTGATGGGGGGAAGGGATTGCTAAAGCGGAGGTAAGGACGAAATATCCGAATTGGAGGTTTCGAACAGCCAACTGCCCGACTCGTCCAGGTCGGGCCTGCGCCGATCCGCCGCCTCCTGCGGACGCGGGTCGTCCCGCTGGTGGATCAAGCACTTCACGACCGCGGAGCACACCGCGAAGCCCTCGGACGGCGCGGGCGTGCCGGTCAGGGCACACCAGGCCAGGCCGGTCGCGTACGCGGAGCCGAGCAGGGCGGCGGCCGTCTCCCGATCGGGTGGGATCAGCCCCGGCGGCAGCTCACCACCGGCCGGCCAGCAGCCCCGCAGCGGATGGGCAGGCTCGGCGAGCGCGAGATAGAGGGCCTGCCGGAGCTCGTCGTCCATCCACGGATAGAGCGCGGTGACCACCTGCGCGGTGTACGAGCTGCCCGGCGCCGCCCAGGCGGGCTCGGACACGCCGCACACGCCGGCCACGTCGGCGGCGAGCAGCGAGGCCGCCACGGCCCGCGGATCCATCCCGCGCGCGGCCGTGTAGCCCAGGGCCTCCACCAGGTCGTACAGCGTGTGCCGGAAGTGCTCGCCCGGCGCCCATTCGGGGAGCGTGGCCGGCACGAGGTGCGGCGGGCAGCGCGCCAGCCAGGCCTGCCGTACGGCGCCACTGGGCATGGCGTGCTGGTCCAGCCAGGGGCTGCCGAGCAGCGGCTCGGCCATCGCGATCAGCGCGTCGGCGCGCGGGCGGAACCGGGGGTCGGCGCGCAGCACGGTGGCGGTCTCGGCCATCAGCCCGGCCAGCCGCAGGCCCGCCTCCCCGGCGCCGGAGCGCATCCGCTCGGCGTAGAGGCCCACGAGCGCGTCGAGCGAGCCCATGGGCAGCCAGCGCACCCAGTCGTCCCCGGGCAGCGGCCGGGCCAGGAACTCGCCGAACATCGACAGCATGACCTCGTTGCCGTCGAAGGCGGGCGCGTAGGCGCACCACATGATCGTGCCCCACACGGCGGCCACGGTCGAGGCCACGTCGCGGGCGAAGACCTGCTGGTAGACGCTGCCGTCGAGAGGGAAGTCCTCCCGGCGCAGCCCGCGGTGGGCGAGCAGCAGTGCGCGGAGCCGTTCGGTGATCTCGTGCGGGACGTCCGGGCCGACGAACCCCTGGGTGGACCCGCGGTCGTACGCGAAGTCGGGGCCCGTGGGGATCAGCACGGGCGGGATGGCCACGCCGGGCGGGCTCGGCCGCGCGGCGGCGCGTACGGCGGGATGGGCCGGGGGAGCGGACAGGTGCCAGCGGCCGTCCACGCGGTCGAGGCGATACCAGCGGGCGTGCGCGCCGAACAGCCACCGGGCGCCGTCGGGGGTGACCAGGGCCCGCTGGGCCAGCGTGTGCGCGCGGGTGACCGGGGGGAGCAGCGTCCACCGGGGGTCGCCGACGACGGCGCGCACGTCGCGCTCCATCGTGGTGAACCCGTCCCAGTGCACGCGGTAGTGTCCTCCGTCCTCGGAGAGGACGGCTTTCGCTTATCCCGGATGAGGCGGCCGGAGCAGGCGGCGGCCAGGCCCCTGACCGATGCCCTCCGGGGCACACGATGCCGGGACGAACCCGGCGGTCCCCTCGCTGGATCCGATGGTAGCCCCCCGGTCCGGGAGGCGGCGGGAGCGCGGTGGGGTGGAGGAGCGGCGGGCGGAGGCCGTCGGTGAAAGTTTCACGCGCCGGGAGGCGGTGAGCAGGACATATGCGTATTTCCCCGGGTTGGAGGGTATCTCCGGGAGCGCCCGCCACTTGGCATGGGCAGCCGTGACGGGTTCCATAGGTGCTCGTGACGGAGATCCAGGAGGCCGGGGCAGCCCGAGAGCGGGACGCGGACGAGGCATCGGAGAAGATGGCGCCCGTGGACACCTATGGCGGCGCGGCGACCGGCGAGCAGACGGGGCCGCACGCGCGCAGGGAACGCTGGGCGGTGTGGTGGCTCATGCGGTCGTCCGACCGCACGGCCCTGCTCATCTGGTTCTTCTGGCAGGTCGCGTCGTACATCTACCTGATCCTCGCGGCGCCGGGCCGCACGGAGGACCCGATCCTCGACCGGTTCAACCGGTACGACTCCTACAACTTCATGGACATCGCGCAGTACGGCTACGACGGCCGGCCGGACGACCCCGACGCGCCGCGGCTCGTCGCGTTCTTCCCCGGCCTGCCGCTGCTGCTGCGCGTGCTGCACCTGGTCATCCCGGACATGAGGCTCGCCCTCGTCCTGATCTCGTTCGTCGCGACCGCCGTCGTGGCGGTGGCGCTATCGCGGCTGAGCGAGTCCTACCGGGAGGGCAGCGGCCACTGGACCGTGCTGGCGTTCTTCCTCAGCCCGTTCGCGGTGTTCCTGATGGCCGGCTACACGGAGGCGCCGTTCCTCGCGCTGGCCATCCCCGCGTGGCTGCTGGCCCGGCGGGGCCGCTGGGAGGCCGCCGCCGTGTGCGCCGCCTTCGCGGCGTCGATGCGCATCTCCGGGCTCTTCCTCGCCTTCGGCCTGCTCGTGATGTTCCTCGTCTCACGTGACGGCCTGCGCGCCCCGCGCGGATGGCGGAACGCGCCGTGGCTGCTGCTGCCCGGTGTGCCGGTGCTGGCCTACATGATCTACCTCTGGAACCGTACGGGCGACCTGATGGCCTGGAAGTCGGCCGAGGCGCAGTATTGGGGCCGCTATCCCGAGCTGCCGTGGAACGTCTTCATCGACACCTGGCACAGGTCGCTCAACGAGCCCGTCCTGGCGACGTCGTATCGCGAGGAGATCCTGTCGGCGCTCGTGCTGGTTCTGCTGATCATCGCGCGGCTGGTGCGGCGCAACTGGCCCGATCTCGCCTATCTGGCGCCGCAGGCGGTGGCGCTGCTGGCGATGTCGTCGTTCTACATGTCGGTGGGCCGGGCGTCGCTGCTGTGGTGGCCGCTCTACATCTCCGTGGGCGTCGTCGGAAGCCGAAGGCCCTGGGTCATGATGGCCTATCTCGCGGTGGCCGCGCCCGTCTGGGCAATCAATGTCGGAAATTTCACCACAGGTGCCTGGGTGGGTTGATCCACCTCTGACTAGCTTCTCCGTGTATGGGGGTATTTATCGCAGGAGTGGCGGTTGTTGCGCTTGTGGTGGCCGGTCTTCCATCGGCGGCGGACACCTATCGGGTGAACGTCCTCACGTACAACGTCTGCGCGGCGGGCAACAGCGCCGGCACCTGCGTACGCGACCTCACCCCCGAGCGCCGAAAGACCTGGGCAGGTCAGGTCTCCGCGCTGATCCGGTCGAGGAACGTGGACGTCGCCTCGTTCACCGAGATGTGCTACGCCCAGGTGGGCCTGCTCAAGCGTGCGCTGCCCGGCTATCGGCTGGTCTGGTACGGCTACGCGAAGGGCGGCGGGCCGGGCCGCGAAGACCGGTGCCGCACACTGTGGAGCGACCTCACCCCGGACACGGTCCCGCCGGACGGCAAGACCTTCGGCATCGCGCTGGCGCTGAAGAACGGCATCGAGGGCCCGCCGCCGCTGCGGCGGCTGCTGCGCGCCGACCACGCCCCGTCCACACCGGGTGAGACGATCCACCCGCGCGGCCTGCTGTGCGCCACCGGCCGGGTCGGCCCGCGCCGGTCGGTCTGCTGCGTGACCCACATCTCCGACACCGAGACCCCGCGTCAGGTCGTCGATCTGGTGTCGGCGTACGCCGGGGACGCCCCGGTGATCCTCACCGGGGACTTCAACCGCGAGCCCGGCCACAACCAGCTCACCGACGTGTACGGCATGGGTCTCGGCCAGGGCGGCTACACCGAGGTCGACGCCGAGCCGTGCGGGGTCGCGCGCCGGGGCGGCGAGCACACCACGCGCGGCGGCCGGAAGATCGACTACATCTTCGCGAGCGAGGCCGACTACCGTCCGGGCGGCGCCGAGGTCGTCAGGACCGACCCGGAGCTGTCGGACCACCTGGCGCTGACCGGCACGCTCATCGGGACCGAACCGAGGCCGCGGCGTGACGGCGGGCCTTGGCGAGGTAGTTATCCGGCGTCCGAGCGAAGGAGGCGCGGTCGTCGTCGGTGAGCTCGCGGACGACCTTTCCCGGGACGCCCGCGACCAGCACGCCCGCCGGGATGCGGCGGCCGGGCGGCACGACGGCCCCCGCCGCGATCAGGGACCCGGCCCCGACGACCGCCCCGCCGAGCACGACCGCACCGATGCCCACCAGCGCGCCGGTCTCGACGTGCGCGCCGTGCACCATCGCCCGGTGACCGAGGCTCACCCGGTCTTCCAGGATCGCGGGCTCCCCGGGATCGGCGTGCAGGCAGCACAGGTCCTGGATGTTGACCTCGTCGCCGACCTCGATGCGTTCGTCGTCGCCGCGCAGCACCGAGCCGTACCAGACGTTCGCGCCGCGTCCGAGCCGCACCCTCCCGACGATCACCGCCCCCGGGGCCACCCACGCCTCGGGGTGGATGATCGGTGTGGCGTCGTCGTCCAGGTCGGCGATGTACGGCATGGGCTTATGATTCCACGGGCCCTCGGGCCGGGCCCGGCGTGTGTCCCGGTTTCGCTGACCGCTCGGGGCGTTCAGGTTGCGATGTGCGACGGATAGCAGGAAAGTCGTGTCCTGGCTGCGTTTACCGTCGTTATCTCCAACCCCAGGGTTTCTCATGACGAATCAGACCGACAACTTCCCCGACCTGATGAGTGACGACTCCTTCGAAGTCGTGATGCGCGGCTACAGCCGCAGGCAGGTCCACGACTACATGGTCCGGACCCGCAACCAGATCCGGGACCTGGAGGAACGGCTCGCCCGCACGATCGACCAGGCGGAGCAGACCCGCCTGGAGCTGGCCGACGCGCGGCGGAGGATGGCGGAGTCGCCGCAGAACCCCGACGAGCTGGGGGAGCGGCTGAGCCAGATACTCAAGCTGGCGCAGGAGGAGGCGGCGGCCAACAAGGAGGCGTCCGAGGCGGAGGCCAGGCGAGTACGCGAGAGCTCGATGGCCGAGGCCGAGCGGCTGGTGACGTCGGCCCGTGAGCAGGCCGACGCGATCAGGGCCGCCGCGCAGGAGGAGGCCGAGCGCCGTGTCGCCGACGCCAGCGCCACGTCGGAGCGGCTGCTGGCGCAGGCGGGCGCGGAGGCGGAGCAGACGCTGGGCTCGGCCCGTGCGGAGGCGGAGGAGACGCTGCGCACCGCCCGCGCGGAGGGGGAGCGCCAGCTCACCGCCGCCCGGATGGAGGCGGAGCGGCTGCTCGCCGAGGCGCGCGGGCAGGCCGAGGCCATGCTGGCGGCGGCGCAGCAGCGGGTGAACGCGCTGGACGAGCACACCGGCCGCCGGGTGGCCTACCTCACCGACACCCACGCGGAGGTCGTGCGCCGGCTCAACGAGATCGGCTCGGTGCTCGGCGACCTGATGCACCGCGAGAGCGCGGCGGGACCGCTGATCGACGAGGCCGCCGTGCTGCCGCCCCCGCCGCAGGTGCACGCCATCCCCGCGGGCGCGCCCGACCAGCGACACGACCAGCACCGGCCCGATCAGCCGCACGAGCAGCAGCCGCACGACCAGGCGCACGGGCAGGCGCACGGGCAGGCGCACGGGCAGCAGCCGCACGCGCCGGTCGATGACCCGCAGCAGGCCCTGGAGGCCGTGCCGTCCGGGCCCGAGGCACATGACGCCGCCGCCGGTGAGGGGCAGATGGACGGCGACGAGGACGACGCGGTCCTGATCGTGGACGACGGACGCCACGCCAACGGTCACGACGGGCACCACGAGAACGGGCACGGCATGCCGTCGTCGCCCGAGGACACCGACGTCAACCTCGGCCGGGTGCGCCGCGCCACGCCGAACGGCGAGTCGGTCGCCGGTCAGTAAGCGCGACGTGAGCCCGGCCCGGCTGCGGTGACGCGGGTGAGGACTGATAGCGGACTGGTAGCGGAAGCCCCCGCCCCCGATCGGGTCGGGGGCTTCCGCGCTCATGGATCGGCGGCGCGCGCCTCCTGTTCGCGCAGCAGCTCACGCAGCCCGTCGGGCTCGTCGGCGTCGATGGTCATCGCGCATCCCGCCGTCCGCTGCGCGGAGGTGAGCGGGTGGTGCCGGGTCGCCCACCACCGGCCCGCGTCGCTCCGCCAGATCGTCCACTCCGGAAACTCCCGGGCTATCTCGGCGAGGCGTCGGTCCAAGGACATCCGTACACCTTCCCTCGCCTCATGCCCGGGTGCTCTTAGTGCTCTTGACCTCTCCACCTCAAGGTGCGGGACATCTCTAGAGAAATCAATGATCGGTACAGACAGGTCAACGTTGCCTCTTGACCTAGGCGTCGAAGTCGTACTGGAGTACATACGACGCCGCGTCCAGGATCATCTCGTTGACCTCGACGGGCACGCCTCCCTCCGCGAAGGCGACCCGGGTGACGGCGATCACCGGTGTGCCGGCCGGGAGGTTCAGCGACTCGGCCTCCCCGGGCAGCGGCATCCGGGCCCGCACCTCCTCGCTGAAGTGGACGGGAGGCCGGCCGAGCTCGCCAAGCCGGGCATACACCCCGCCCGGGCCCGTGTCGGGCAGGACGACGGCCGTGCCCTCCACGAGATCGGCGGGAAAGTGGGAGGCCGCGAGCTGCACCGGACGGCCGTCCACCGAGTAGCGGCGGCGGCGCACCCATACCTCGCCGGTGCCGAGCACGCGGGCGACCTGCTCGTTCGCCGGTTCGCGCAGGATCGTCACCTCGTCCACGACGTACGACCGGCCACGGGTGTCGGAGTCCCAGATGGCCAGGCCCTGGGCCCACTGCTCCCGGGAGAGCCGGCGCGACCCGTGGCGGCGGATAGGGCGGAACAGCCGCACGTAGACGCCCGATCCCCGCTTCGGCACGGCGAGCCCTTCGTTGATGAGCACGGCGAGCGCCTGCCGTGCCGTGGCCCGGGCGATGCCGTGCTCCTTCATGAGTGCGTTCTCGCCCGGTAGCCGGTCGCCGTCACCGAGCGCTCCGGACAGGATCTGATCGCGCAGCCGGTCGGCGATGCGGCGATAGATCGGGGACTCGTGATGCACCGACGGGGACTCCGTCACGTTTGATCACCCTCTGTCACCAACGGGGGTTTGGCGTCTCCAGAGAACTTGCCCCGTCTTGTCCACGATCGCACAGAGTCTTGGGTGCGTCTTGTGCTTACTTTTGGCTGATCGTGCCGGTGTGGCGATCTCTGGGGGTTATAGCCGTCCGCATCCATGGAACGGTCCCTTCCGCTATTGCCGGTGCCGGGAACGCTCCGTCATCATGACTACGACAAGATCGGATATTTCGGTACATAATGCGGTGACGAAGGAGTTGCCGATGGTACTCAGCCGGGCCGAATGCCAGGACCTCGACGCCAAGGACCCGCTCCGGGAGTTCCGGGACGAGTTCTCGCTGCCTCCCGGGGTCGTCTATCTGCTGGGCAACTCGCTCGGCGCGCTGCCGAGGCGTACACCGGAGCGGGTGGCGCACACGGTCGAGACCGAGTGGGGGGTGCATCTCGGGGCGAGCTGGAACACGGCCGGCTGGTGGGACATGCCGCAGAGCACCGGCGACCGCATCGCGCCCCTGATCGGAGCGCGTCCCGGCGACGTGCTGGCGGGCGACTCGACCTCGGTGAACATCTTCAAGGTGGTCACGGCCGCCCTCCCGCTGCGGCCCGGCCGCCACGTGATCGTCTCCGACCTCGACAACTTCCCCACGGACCGGTACGTCGTGGAGGGCGCCGCCCGGGCGCTCGGCGCGTACGAGATCCGGGACATCGGCGAGGGCGGCCCTTCGCTGGAGGACGCCCTCGGCGACGACGTGGCGCTCGTGCTGCTGTCGCACGTGGACTACCGGACCGGCGCGGCCAGGGACATGACGGCGGTGACGGAGCTGGTGCGGGCGGCCGGCGCGCTCATGGTCTGGGACCTGTGCCACAGCGCCGGGGCGCTGCCCGTGCGGGTGGGCGAGGCCGACTTCGCCGTCGGCTGCACCTACAAGTACCTCAACGGAGGGCCCGGCGCCCCCGCGTACCTCTACGTCGCGCCGCGTCACCAGGACGCCGTCCAGAACGTGCTGTCGGGGTGGCACGGGCACGCCGCGCCGTTCGACTTCGAACCGCACTATCGCCCCGCGCCCGGTGTGCGGCGGTTCGCCACCGGCAGCCCGCCGATCCTGTCGTACGCCGCGCTGAACGCGTCGCTCGACATCTGGGAGCGGGTGGACCTGGACGAGGTCAGAGCCAAGAGCGTGGCCCTGACCTCGCTGTTCATCGACCTGCTGGACGATCTCGTGGACCCGGGGCTCGGGCTCGCCCTGGCCTCCCCGCGCGACCCGGAGCGGCGGGGAAGCCAGGTCAGCTACCGTCACCCGCAGGGTTATCCCGTGGTGCGCGCGCTCGCGGACCGTGGGGTGGTGGGCGACTACCGCGAGCCGGACTTCGTCCGGTTCGGCTTCGCCCCGCTCTACCTGCGCTATGCCGACGTGCACGACGCGGCGACGACGCTGGCGGAGGTGCTCCGCGAGGAGCTGTGGCGGGACGAGCGCTACGCGCGGCGGCTCACCGTCACCTGACGGGGTGTGTCAGCGGCCGCGGCGGGCCAGCCCGGCGACGATGTTTCCGGCCAGTGCCACGCAGCGGTCGCAGATGCGCCCGCCCTCGCCGTGGACCATGTGGACGCGCGGACCCGGCGGCCTGCGGCAGAAGGAGCAGGCGGCGTCGCGCTTCATACGGCGGTTGACCAGGTGCCGGTGGGCGAAGGCGGGCGTGAAACGCCTGCGCGAGCTTCGCCTGATGAACCCGAACCGCTCACCGATGGCGGTCCAGGACGCGCCGGCCTCGCGTGCCCGGCACACCGCGAGATCGAGCAGGGCGTCCACCTCGCCACCCGGTTCGCCGGACAGGTCCCGGCACAGGGTGATCGCGGCGGACAGGATTTCCAGAGGGTCTTCGGGGTCGGATGCGCGCGAGCGGGCCCGCTCGAGTAACTCAGATGCCTCCATGGCCGACACCATAGGCCGCCGCATAAAAACGATCAAGCGACGTACGTGTTCACCGTGCGTAGGCTGGCCAGGTGAGAGTGCCCGAGGAGCGGGCCAGGGAGCTGTTCGAGCAGGCCCGGGTGGCCCGCCTCGCGACCGTCGGGGCCGGGGGCGCGCCGCGGCTCGTCCCGGTCACGTTCGCCGTGCTGCCGGACGGCGAGAAGGGCACCGTGGTGACGGCGGTGGACCACAAGCCGAAGACCACCACCGACCTGCGACGGCTGCGCGACATCCGCGGCAATCCCCGCGTCTGCCTGCTGGCCGACCACTACGAGGACGACTGGGAACGGCTGTGGTGGGTGCGCGCCGACGGGCACGCCCGCGTCGTGGAGGGCGGCGACGAACGCGAGCGGGCCGTGGCGTGGCTGGTGCGCAAGTACGCCCAGTATCGCGATCGGCCCCCGGCCGGGCCCGCGATCCTCGTCCGGGTCGAGCGCTGGTCGGGCTGGTCGTACGGCGAGCCGTAGGCGGGCCGGCGTGGTCAGGCGGACGGGAAGGGGTCGTCTCCCCGGGCGATGGCGTCCAGCATGCGGGTGGTGAGCGCCTGGGCCGCCCGGTGGATGCCGGGGCCGAAGCTGATCCTGGCCACGCCGAGGGCGGCGAGGTCGCGGATGGACGGCACGCCCGGCCGCATGAGCACGTTGACCGGGCCGCCGATCTCCCGGGCGAGCGCGCCGATCACCTCGGGATCGCCCGCGAGGATCGGATAGACGCAGTCGGCGCCGGCCGCGAGGTAGCGGCGGCCCCGGTCGATCGCCGCCGCGAGCCTCTCGTCCGGGGTTGCGGAGCCGTGGATGAAGGTGTCCGCGCGGGCGTTGATCACCAGGCCGGTGCCGGCCTCGTCCGCCGCCGCCCGCACGGCGGCCAGGAAGTCCGCCTGCTCGGCGGCGTCGATCAACGCGCCGGTCGCCGGGTCGGAGTCCTCCAGGTTGCAGCCCGCGGCGCCCGCGGCGGCCAGCCGTTCGACGAGCTCGGCGGGCTTCAGGCCGTAGCCGCGCTCCACGTCGGCGGTGACGGGGACGGTCACGACCCGGCTGATGCGGGCCACGGCCGCGAACATCTCGTCGGCGGGAGCGTCGTGCCCGTCCTCGTAGCCCAGGACTGCGGCGACGGCGGCGCTACCGGTGGCGACGGCGGGGAACCCGGCCGCCTCGACGGCGCGTGCCGACGCGGCGTCCCAGGCGTTGGGCAGCACGACGGGGTCGCCGGGCACGTGCAGCGCCCGCAGGGCGGCCGCGTTCTTCTGCAACTCGGTCACGAAACCACCCTAGAGAGCAGGGTGGGCGGGAACGCCACCGGCTGCCCGGAAATAGGGGGAAGCCGGTCGTGCTTTAAGGGGTCGAGACCGGTGTCGTCGCCTTCCCGTCATTGGATACGCTCGCGAAACCGGCCCCCCCACCCCGTTCGTCAGGAGTGTTTTCATGAGCGACATCGACAGCGCCGCCGACCAGGCCGGAGCGGGCAGCCGTCCCCGAGTGGACTTCTACTTCGACCCCGTCTGCCCCTTCGCGTGGGTCACGTCGCGGTGGATTCTGGAGGTCGAGAAGCAGCGCGACATCGACCTGCGGTTCCGGGTGATGAGTCTTTCCGTGCTCAACGAGGGCAAGGAGGACCTGTCCGACTTCTACCGCGAGGCGGTGCCCCGGTGGCGCGGCCCGGTCCGCGTGTGCATCGCCGCCGCGCAGCAGCACGGCGAGGGCGTGCTGCGCGACCTCTACACCGCGATGGGCACCCGCATTCACAACCAGGACAACAAGGACTACGGAGTCGTCGCCAAGGAGGCGCTCGCCGAGGTCGGCCTGCCGGTCGAGCTGGCCGACGCCGCCGGCACCGACGAGTACGACGAGGCACTGCGCCGCATGCACCACGAGGGCATGGACCCGGTCGGCGACGAGGTGGGCACGCCCACGATCCACATCGACGGTGTGGCGTTCTTCGGCCCGGTCATGACCCGCATTCCGCGCGGTGAGGAGGCCGTCCGCATCTTCGACGGCGCCCTGGCCATGGCGAAGTTCCCGTACTTCTACGAGATGAAGCGCAGCCGCACCACCGACCCCGAGTTCGACTGAGCGCTCCTCACCTCGGCGGCTCCTCGTGGGGCCGCCGGGGTGTCGTCTTGCCGGTGTTCCTGAACAGCGAACGCATGGTCGCCAGCGCCGGAGACCTGTCGTCGGACCGCCAGGCCAGGCTGATCGTCCGGTGCAGGCCCGGCGGGGCGAGCCGCCGTACGCTGAGGGGGTTTTCCGCCAGGTCGGCCACGGTCCTCGGCACGAGGGCGAGGCCCATGCCCCCGCTGGCGAGGGCGCAGGACATGCCGTAGTTGCCCGTCTCGTACGCCACGACGGGCGGCGCCAGCCCCTCGCGGCGAAACAGCGCCTCGAGCGCCTCCCGGTTGGCCAGCCCGCGCGAGCCGCTGATCAGCGGTCGCCCGGCGAGCTCGGGCCACGGCAGCGGCTCGGCCGGATCGGTGAGCGCGTGCCCGGGGGCGGCCACCAGCACCAGCTCCTCCACCAGCAGCGCCTCGACGGTGACCCCCGAGGGGAGTGCGGGGTCGGGCTGATGCTCGTAGGTGTGGGTGAGCACGAGATCCGCCTCGCCGGTGGCCAGCGCGGGCAGCCCCGACGGCGGTTCGTACTCCTTCACATTCACCTCCACGGCGGGGTGAGCCCGCCGGAACGCCGCGAGCACCGGTGGTAACAGGTGGATGCCTGCGGTTGTGAAGGTGCCGATCGTGATGTGCCCGCCGGACAGGCCGGCGAGCGCGGACAGGCCGTGGCGGGCCCGTTCGAGCTCGTCGAGCACCCGCCGGGCGTGCTCCACCAGCAGCTCGCCCGCCGCCGTGAGGGTGGCGCCGCGGCGGTGCCGGATCACGAGTGCGGCTCCCGCCTCCCGCTCCAGCTTGGCGATCTGCTGCGACAGCGCGGGCGGCGTGTAACCGAGGCGGGCCGCCGCCCGGGTGATCGAACCGGCTTCGGCGACCGCCACCAGCGCCGCCAGCCGCGTCACGTCATGCATGAAGCAATGCTTAACACCGCCTCGCCAAATGTGACATACCTCACGAAGGCTTCGCTACCGCATCCTCGTCTCACGACCTGATCGGAACTGAGGGGAACCGGAGGAGCGGATGAACACGACGACACGATCGACCCGGCCGTTCGAGGTGTGCGTGATCGGAGCGGGGCCGCGCGGCATGTCGGTGATCGAGCGGCTGTGCGCCAACGCGCGCCGGCTGCCGCCGCGGGCACGCCTCCTGGTGCACGTCGTCGATCCGTACCCGCCGGGGGCAGGCCAGGTGTGGCGCACCGACCAGCCGGGGCAGCTACTGATGAACACCGTCGCCTCGCAGGTCACGCTCTTCACCGACCCCAGCGTCGACATCCGGGGGCCGCTGGAGACCGGCCCGAGCCTGTACGAGTGGGCGCGCCACCTGGTGCTCTTCCCGGACGGCGTCGAGGAGCACGTGCTCGCCGAGGCGCGGCGGCTCGGGCCCGACACCTACCCCACCCGCGCCTTCTACGGCCGCTACCTGCGCTGGGTGTTCGAGCGGGTGGTCGCGCGGGCGCCCCGGCAGGTGGAGGTGCGGGTGCACGCCACCCGGGCGACCGCGCTCGACGACGTGCCCGGCACCGGCGCGCAGCGGGTGGTGCTGGAGGACGGCACCGTGCTCGGCTCGCTCGACGCGGTGGTCCTGGCGCAGGGGCACCTGCCGGTCGAGCCCACGGACGCCGAGCGGGAGGCCGCCGCGTACGCCGCCGCCCACGACCTGGTCCACGTGCCGCCCGCAAACCCCGCCGATGTCGACCTCGGCGACGTACGTCCCGGGGAGGCGGTGCTGCTGCGCGGCCTCGGGCTCAACTTCTTCGACCACATGGCGCTGCTGACGATCGGGCGCGGCGGCCGGTTCGAGCGGGGTGAGGAGGGCCGCCTCGTCTATCGGCCCTCCGGCCAGGAGCCCCGCCTGTACGCCGGATCGCGCCGCGGCATTCCGTATCAGTCGCGGGGCGAGAACGAGAAGGGCGTCGAGGGCAGGCACGAGCCGCTGCTGCTCACGCCGGGCAGGATCGCGTCGCTGGCCGCGCGCTCGGCCGCCCGCGGCGGGCTCGACTTCCGCGCCGACCTGTGGCCGCTGATCGCCAAGGAGGTCGAGACCGTCTACTACGCCACGCTGCTGGCGCGGCGGGAGTGCGAGTGTGTGGCCGATCGCTTCCGCGCCGCCTACCTCGCCTTCTCCTGGGGCGACCCCGGGGAGGCCAAGGTGCTCGACGCCTTCGGCATCGGCGAGGCGGTCCGGTGGGACTGGGAGCGCGTCGCCGAGCCCTACCGGGGCATCGGCTTCACCGGGCCCGACGACTGGCGCGAGTGGCTGACCGCCTATCTGCGCACCGACCTGACCCAGGCCCGCGCGGGCAACGTGAGCGGGCCGCTGAAGGCCGCCCTCGACGTGCTGCGCGACCTGCGCAACGAGGTCAGGCAGGTGGTCGACCACGGCGGGCTCACCGGGCGCTCCCACCGCGACGACCTCGACCGGTGGTACACGCCGCTCAACGCGTTCCTGTCCATCGGGCCGCCGGCCGAGCGGGTGGAGCAGATGATCGCGCTCATCGAGGCCGGTGTGCTCACCGTCATCGGTCCCGGCATGCGGGTGCACGCCCGCGACGGCGTCTTCGAGGCCGAGTCGGCCGCCGTGCCGGGCTCCGCCGTACGGGCCAGGGTGCTCGTCGAGGCGCGGCTGCCCGAGATCGACCTGCGGCGCACGGCCGACCCCCTGCTGCGTCACCTGCTGCGGACCGGCCAGTGCCGGGCGTACGTGATCGGCGGGCGGCGCGGCGACACCGGCTACGAGACGGGCGGCCTCGCGGTGACCCGCCGGCCCTACCGGCTGCTCGACGCGGACGGGCGGGCCCACCCGCGGCGGTTCGCGTACGGCGTGCCCACCGAGTCGGTCCACTGGGTGACGGCCGCGGGCGTGCGGCCGGGGGTGAACTCCGTGATCCTCGGCGACTCCGACGCCATCGCCCGCAGCGTGCTCGCGCTGACGCCCGCGCGTGCCCTGCCGGACCGCCGCCGCGTCGCACGCGTGGCCCCCGGACCCCGTACGGCTCTCGCC
Source organism: Microbispora sp. CL1-1 (assembly GCF_012034195.1). Lineage (NCBI taxonomy): Bacteria > Bacillati > Actinomycetota > Actinomycetes > Streptosporangiales > Streptosporangiaceae > Microbispora > Microbispora sp. CL1-1. Next base: position 106,895 of record NZ_JAATEK010000020.1, on the reverse strand, counting down.
GCCTCCGCGTGCGCCGCGACCCGGGCGGGTGTGTGATGAACGAGCTGGATATGGGCCTGCTGGCCCCGGTGCGGGTGGGTTCGGCGGCGGAGCGGGCGACCGGCGACGGCGCGTGGCTGCGCGCGATGCTCGACGCGGAGGCCGCCCTGGTCCGCGCGCAGGCCCGGCTCGGGGTCGTCCCCATGGAGGCCGCGGAGACCATCGGCAAGGTGGCGGAGGCGGGCGGCCTCGACCTCGCGGCCCTGGCCCTGCGCGCCCGCGAGGCGGCCAACCCGGTCGTGGCGCTGGTCGAGGACCTGACGGCGGCCGTGGCGGTGGTGGATCCGGCCGCGGCCGAATATGTGCACCGCGGCTCGACGAGCCAGGACATCATGGACACGGCCGCCATGCTGGTGGCCGCGCGGACCCTCGATCTGATCACCGCCGACCTCGATCGTGCCGCGACCGCGCTCGCCGGGCTCGCGGCGCGGCACCGCGACACGCTCATGCCGGGCCGCACGCTGACCCAGCAGGCGGTGCCCACAACCTTCGGCCTGAAGGCGGCCGGGTGGCTGCACGCCGTACGCGAGGCCGCGGCCCGGCTGCGCCGGGTGCGCGCGGAGCTGCCCGCCGAGCTCGGCGGCGCGGCCGGCACGCTGGCGGGCTACGTGGAGTACGCGCGGATCGCGGGGGTGCCCGGCCCGGAGTCGTACCCGGACCGGCTGATCGCGGCGTTCGCGGCCGAGGTGGGGCTGGCCGAGCCGGTGGTCCCCTGGCATGTCCTGCGCATTCCGATCGCCGACCTCGCCGGGGCGCTGGCCCTCGCCGCCGGGGTGCTCGGGAAGATCGCGGTTGACGTGCAGTCGCTGTCGCGCACCGAGGTGGCCGAGGTCGTGGAGCCTGCCGCCCCCGGCCGGGGCGTGTCGTCGGCGATGCCCCACAAGCGCAACCCGGTCCTCGCCACCCTCGTGCGGTCGGCGGCGATCCAGGTGCCCGCGCTCGCCGCGAGCCTCCACCAGTGCCTGCTCGCCGAGGACGAACGGCCCGCCGGCGCCTGGCACGCCGAGTGGCAGCCGCTGCGCGAGTGCCTGCGCCTGGTCGGCGGGGCCGCCGCCGTGACGGCCGAGCTGGCCGAGGGACTGGTCGCGTTCCCCGAGCGCATGCGGGCCAACCTCGCGCTCACCGGCAGCCTGACCGTCACCGAACGGGCGGCGGCCGTGCTCGCGCCGGTGCTGGGGAAGGTCGCCGCCAAGCGGCTGCTCGGGGAGGCGTCCGCGGAGGCCGCCGCGTCCGGGCGTCCGGTGGCCGAGGTGCTGGAGGAGCTCCTGCCCGTGCCCGAAGGGCTCGACCTGGCCCGGTTGTTCGACCCCGCCGACTACACGGGGGCCGCCGGAGCGCTCGTCGACCGCGTTCTAGGCTGCTGTCCAGACGAGTGAGGAGGCACCGTGACCGGTCGCGCCCTTCCCTTCGGGCCGTCGAGCCCGATCATCCAGGCGCCCATGGCGGGCGGCCCGTCCACCCCGGCTCTGGTGGCGGCGGTGTCCGGGGCGGGCGGCCTCGGGTTCCTCGCCGCGGGTTACCGTACGGCGGAGGACGTGCGCCGGGACATCGCGGCGGTGCGCGAGCGGACGGACCGGCCGTTCGGGGTGAACGTCTTCGTCCCCGACTTCGCGGCGCGGCGGGAGCCGGGTGACGACGCGGCGGTGGCCCGCTATCGCGAGGAGCTCGCCCCCGAGGCCGAGCGGTACGGCGTGACGCTGCCGGAGGCCCCCGCCTGGGACGACGACGCGTGGGACGCCAAGATCGACGTGCTGGTGGACGAACGCGTGCCGGTGGCCTCCTTCACCTTCGGCTGCCCGCCGCCCGAGGTGACGGCCCGTCTCCACGACACCGGAGCCGTGATCATGGTCATGGTCAACACCCCGTGGGAGGCGGTCGCGGCGGCCGAGGCCGGCGCCGACGCGGTGGTGGTGCAGGGCCCGGGAGCGGGCGGGCACCAGGCGGCCTTCCTGACCCCGCCGCCGGACTGGCCGAACTCCTGGACGGCACCCGACGACCTGCCGGAACTCGTGCGGCTCGTGCGTGAGACGACCGATGTGCCGCTCGTCGCGGCCGGGGGGATCATGGACGGCGCGGACGTCGCCGCCGCCCTCGCCGCGGGCGCGGTCGCCGCGCAACTGGGCACGGCGTTCCTGCGCACCCCGGAGAGCGGGACGCATCCCGTGCACAGGGCCGCCCTCGCCGACCCCCGCTTCACCCGCACCGCGTTCACCCGGGCATTTTCCGGACGCACGGCACGCGGCCTGGCCAACCGGTTCATGGCCGAGCACGAGGCGTCGGCGCCCCCGTACTACCCCCAGGTGCACCACCTGACGAAGGGCCTGCGCCGGGCGGCGGCCGAGCACGGCGACCCCGAGGCGATGGCGCTGTGGTGCGGCCACGGTTACCGCCGCTGCCGCGACCTCCCCGCCGCCGCCCTCGTGGACACCCTCATGAAGGAACTCGCGACCGCCCGCGCCTGACGGCCGGAGTCACAGCGTGATCACGATCTTGCCGTGGACGTGGCGTCCGGCCTGCAGCGTCACGGCGTCGCGGATCCGCTCGATCGGGAAGGTCGCGGCGATGGGCACGGTGATCGCGCCGGCGAGGATCGCGTCGGTGATCCGCTCCAGGTCGGCAGGGGTGGCCTGCTCGCCCCCGGTCGCGCGTACGCCGCCGGGAGGATTCGGGCCCGCGGCGATCGTGGAGATCCGCTCGCGTGACACGCCGAGCGCGAGCGCCGCCTCGGCCGTCTCGGTGCCGAACAGGTCCGTCGCGGCGGTCACACCACCGGGAGCCAGCGCCCGCACCCGGTCCGCGAGCCCCGGTCCGTAGGTCACGGGCTCCGCGCCCAGTGATCGCAGGAAGTCGAACGTGCCCTCCGCGGCGGTCCCGATCACCCTTGCGCCGGCGAGCCGCGCGAGCTGTACGGCGAACACGCCGACGCCGCCGGCCGCGCCGCCGACCAGGAGGGTGTCGCCGGATCGCAGGCCGATCGCGTCCAGAGCGGCGACGGCGGTCAGACCGGCCACCGGGAGCGTGGCCGCCACCTCGTCGCCGATGCCGTCCGGCGTATGGAACAACGCGCCGGGCGCCGGAGCCTTCATCACCAGGAAGTCGGCGGCGGCCCTCGCCATCGCGCCTCCGTAGACACGGTCGCCCACGGCGAAACCGCCGGCCCCTTCGCAGGCCTCGTCGACGACGCCCGCGAAGTCGTAGCCGAAGCCGGACGGCAGGGTGAGACCGAACATCTTGGCCGCCTCGGGGGTCGAGGTGATGATCCAGTCCATCGGGTTCAGGCCGGCGGCCGTCACGCGGACGCGTACCTCGCCCGGACCGGCGTGCGGCTCCGGGACGTCGCGCAGCTCCAGCACCTCGGGACCTCCGAACGTCTCGTAAACGACGGCTCGGCTCATGGGGACCTCCGGACAGCACTGATGGGACTTGGTCCCATCACCATACATGAGTGATGGGACCAAGTCCCGTACACTTGCCTCATGGCCCGCTGGCAGCCCAACGCGTCGGAACGACTGATCCTCGCCGCCCTCGAACTCTTCGAGGAGCGGGGCTACGAGAACACGACCGTCATCGAGATCGCGGAGCGTGCCGGGCTGACGAAGAGCACCTTCTTCCGCCACTTCCCGGACAAGCGGGAAGTGCTCTTCGGCGGAGACACGATGAGCGGGCTGCTCGCCAAGGGCATCGCCGAGGCGCCCGCGACCGCCACGCCGTTGGAGGCGGTGGCGCACGCTCTCGACGTGGTCGGGAAGGAGGTCTTCACCCCCGACCGCCGCGAATTCGCCGCCCGCAGGCTGGCGGTGATCGCCGCCCACCCTGAACTGCAGGAACGCGAGGCGCTGAAGGGCCTCGGCCTCACCGCGTCGATGGCCGACGCGCTCACGCGGCGCGGAGTGCCGGGCCTGACCGCGTCCGTGGCCGCGCAACTGGGCGCGCTGGCCATGAAAATCGCCTACGAGCGCTGGAGCGCCACGACCGGCGGCGACGACTTCGGCGAGCTCGCCCGCCAGACGATCATCGACCTCCGCGCCGCCGGCACCCTGTGCTGAGAACGTCTTCCTGCTGACGCCGCCCGGTGGCCGCCGTCAGGCGTCGGGCCACGTGCTCCGCATCTCGTCGCGGAGGCGTTCTCGCGCTGCCGTGACGTCGGTCTCGAACGCCGAGTCCGAGGTCCCTGCGCTGCTCGCCAGAAACGCCTCGACCATGCGGCCGTCCGCGACGGGGTGGGAGCCGATCACCGGAGCGGAGTAGCCGCGGAGAGGCGCATGCGGTGTCAGTTCACGGTCTGGAAGAAGGGTGGGGACGACACCGCGTCGTAATGGACGGGTAATCCGGAGATGGCACGGTGAAGAGGTCGGACAAGGGCGGAGGTGCTTGTTTTCGCCTCTGAACTAAGATGACCGTGTCGCGACGGGGAGGGTGGTCATGGCGAGGCCTCAGCGCAGGACGGTTCGGGATATCCGCAGGGGCAACCGGGCCGTGTTGCTGCGCACGCTCTACTTCTCCGGCCCGACCAGCAGAAACGACCTCACCGCCCGCACCGGGCTGAGCGCCGCCACGGTCAGCACGATGACCGCCGACCTGCTGGGCGAGAACATCGTCATCGAGGCGGGCCAGGTGGAGTCGGACGGCGGCCGGCCCCGCGTGCTGCTGCGGGTCAACCCCGAGTACGGCTTCGCGGTCGGCGTCGACGTGGCGGAGACGCACGTCCGGGTCGGGCTGTTCGACCTGGAGATGACCGAGCGGGCCAAGGTGGACTACATGCTGCGGCCGGCCCGCCACGATCCCGAGCTGATCGCCCGGCACATCCTCGCCGGGGTCGACGTCGTGCTGTCGGACGCCGGGGTGTCCCCGGAGCAGGTGCTCGGCATCGGCGTGGGGGTTCCCGGCATAGTCGAGCCGGGCGCCGACGGCGTCATCCACGCCAAGACCTTCGGCTGGGACGGCGTGCCGCTTGGAGCGCTCCTGCGCCGGGGGACCTCGCTCCCGCTGTACGTGGACAACGGCGCCAAGACGATGGGCCAGGCCGAGCTGTGGTTCGGCTCGGGCCGGGGCGCCTCGGAGGCGGTCATCGTGCTGCTCGGCGTGGGGGTGGGCGCGACCATCGTGGCCGACGGCACCACGTTCCGCGGGGTCAGCAGCAGCGCCGGGGAGTGGGGCCACACCAAGATCGTGGCGAACGGGCGGCCCTGCCGCTGCGGCGGCCGCGGCTGCCTGGAGGCGTACATCGGGATCGAGGCCATCCTCGACCGGGCGGGAGTCACCTCGCGGGGCGACTGGGAGGAGGACCTCGCGGGCGTACTGGCCTCGAATTCTTCGGTGGTCGAGGAGACCGTCACCTATCTGGGCGTGGGCCTGGCCAACCTGGTCAACCTGATCAACCCCGAGAAGATCGTGATAGGCGGCTGGGTGGGGGTCCAGCTCGGCGAGAGCCTGCTGCCCGACATTCGCCGCGCCACCGCCGCCAACTCGCTGGCCGAGCCGTACGCCGCGACGTCGATCGTGCTGGGCCGCCTCGGCCCCGACGCGGTCGCGCTCGGGGCCGCCACGCTCGTGCTGGAGGAGTTCCTGAACGCGCCGCAGGTCGCGCGGATCACCGCCGCCGGCTGACGACACGGCCCGGGCTTCACGGAAGGGCCCTGCACGCGGCCGGGCGCTGGCCGGGCTTTATGCGACCCCGCACGCGGCCGGGCGACGTAGGAAACCCCGCGCGTGGCGGGGGGATGAGGCACGCCTTACGGGACCTCCTTGTGCATGCCGGGACCGAGCCGCGCGCCGAAGTGCCCCGGAGGCGGGCGCCGCGCGAGGGGAAGGGGAGCGGCGGCCGCGGGTGATCCGGCGGTGTTAACGGGCGGGGAATCGGTCGGACTCGTGACGTTGGAGAGCGCTCTCCCGGAGACTAACATCCGCCGGGGCGCCGGAGTCAACCGATAATTCTGGTCGTGAACTAAGCCTTGACATAAGCGATCAGGGGGCGCACGCTCATGCCGCTGGACCTCTCTCATCCCCCGCACCCTCGCCCGAGGGGCTCCGCACCGAGGAGACGTACATGCCTCCATCCTCCCCGCCTCACCCCGCGCACGGACGGCCGCGCAGGCGGCGCGGGCGCTCCGGCCTGGTCGCGGCCGGGCTCGTGGCGCTGGCGACCTTCGCGGCCGTGACCGGCGTCGTCCCCGCCACCTACACCGCCGCGGCGGCGGCCTGCGGCACCACCAACGTCGCGCAGGGCAAGACCGCGTCGGCCTCCTCGACCGAGAACGCCGGGACGCCGGCGTCGGCGGCGTTCGACGGCGATGCCGGCACCCGGTGGTCGAGCGCGTTCAGTGATCCGCAGTGGATCCAGGTGGATCTCGGCAGTTCGCAGCAGATCTGCCGGGTCGTGCTCAACTGGGAGACCGCACGCGCCCAGACGTTCAAGATCCAGGTCTCGGCCGACGGGTCCACTTGGTCGGACGCGACCGCCACGGTCAACGGCGTCGCCGGGACGCAGTCGCTCGACGTGTCGGCGACCGGCCGCTACGTCCGGATGTACGGGCTCACCCGCGCCACGGCGTACGGCTACTCGCTCTGGGAGTTCGCCGTCAACACGGAGACGGGTGGCGGTGGGACCACCTGCGGCACCACCAACGTCGCGCAGGGCAAGACCGCGTCGGCCTCCTCGACCGAGAACGCCGCGTCCCCGGCGTCGGCGGCGTTCGACGGCGATGCCGGCACCCGGTGGTCGAGCGCGTTCAGTGATCCGCAGTGGATCCAGGTGGATCTCGGCAGTTCGCAGCAGATCTGCCGGGTCGTGCTCAACTGGGAGACCGCACGCGCCCAGACGTTCAAGATCCAGGTCTCGGCCGACGGGTCCACCTGGTCGGACGCGACCGCCACGGTCAACGGCGTCGCCGGGACGCAGTCGCTCGACGTGTCGGCGACCGGCCGCTACGTCCGGATGTACGGCCTGACCAGGGCCACGGCGTACGGCTACTCGCTCTGGGAGTTCGCCGTCAACACCACCGGCGGCGGTGACGACGGCGGTCCCGGCCTGCCGGGTGGCGGCGACCTCGGGCCGAACGTGAAGATCTTCGACCCGTCGATGTCGAGCGCGAGCATCCAGAACACGCTCGACACGATCTTCAATCAGCAGGAGTCGAACCAGTTCGGCAGCGAGCGCTACGCGCTGCTGTTCAAGCCGGGCACCTACAGCGGCCTCAACGCCCAGATCGGCTTCTACACCTCGATCTCCGGCCTCGGCCAGTCGCCCGACGACGTGACGATCAACGGTGACATCACCGTCGACGCCGGATGGTTCAACGGCAACGCCACCCAGAACTTCTGGCGGTCGGCGGAGAACCTGGCCGTCGTGCCGGTCAACGGCACCGACCGCTGGGCCGTGGCCCAGGCCGCGCCGTTCCGGCGGATCCACGTGCGCGGCGGGCTGAACCTCGCCCCCAACGGGTACGGCTGGGCCAGCGGCGGCTACATCGCCGACAGCAAGATCGACGGCACGGTCGGCCCGTACTCCCAGCAGCAGTGGTTCACCCGCGACAGCACCATCGGCGGCTGGACCAACGCGGTGTGGAACATGGTGTTCTCCGGCGTCGTCGGCGCTCCGGCGCAGAGCTTCCCCAACCCGCCCTACACGACGCTGGCGACCAGCCCCGTCACCCGGGAGAAGCCGTACCTGTACGTGGACTCGGGCGGCGCCTACCGCGTGTTCGTCCCGTCGCCGCGGACGAACTCGAGCGGCGTGACCTGGGCGAACGGCCCGACCCCGGGCTCGTCGATCCCGCTGACGCAGTTCTACGTCGCCAAGCCGTCCGACAGCGCCGCCACCCTCAACCAGGCGCTGAGCCAGGGCCTCAACCTGCTGTTCACGCCTGGCGTCTATCACCTCAACCAGACGCTCAACGTGACCAGGGCGAACACGGTGGTGCTCGGGCTCGGCTACGCCACCCTGATCCCGGACAACGGGGTCGTCGCGATGAATGTCGCGGACGTCGACGGCGTGAAGATCGCCGGTCTGCTCTTCGACGCCGGCACGGTCAACTCGCCGGTGCTGCTGCGGATCGGCCCCGACGGCGCCTCGGGGAGCCACGCCGCCAACCCGATCTCGGTGCAGGACGTGTTCTTCCGGATCGGCGGCGCGGGACCCGGCTCGGCCACGACGAGCCTGGTCGTGAACAGCGACAACACGATCATCGACCACATCTGGGCGTGGCGGGCCGACCACGGCGCGGGCGTGGGCTGGAACACCAACCCGGCGGACACCGGCGTGATCGTCAACGGCGACAACGTCATCGCGTACGGCCTGTTCGTCGAGCACTACAAGAAGTACGAGGTGATCTGGAACGGCGAGGGCGGCAGGACGATCTTCTTCCAGAACGAGCTGCCCTACGACCCGCCGAACCAGGCGTCCTGGATGAACGGCTCGACCCGGGGCTACGCCGCCTACAAGGTGGCCGACAACGTGAACACGCACGAGGCCTGGGGCATGGGCAGCTACTGCAACTTCAGCACCGACCCCTCGATCGTCGCCGATCGCGGCTTCGAGGTGCCCGACAAGACGGGTGTGAAGTTCCATGACCTGCTCACGGTGTCGCTGGGCGGCGTCGGAACGATCGCCCACGTCATCAACAACACGGGCGGCGCGGCCCAGGGCACGGCCACCGTCCCGGTCAACGTGGTCAGCTACCCCTGACCCCTGGTGTAGGCGACCCTTGATGTAGGCGACCTGAAAAGCCGGGCGCGGCGGGAGGCGCATCGCCTCCCGCCGCGCTCCGCGCGTCCACGACTACATCCGGACGCCGGCGGTCTCCAGCAGGTGGATCCGTACGGCGTCCCGCACGCGTATCTCCAGCTCGTCCAGCTCGGCCGGGGTGGCGGCGTCGATGAGGAACGTCACCGCGCGGTCGTCGGAGCTGTGCAGCGGCCCGAGCTCGGCGCCGCGGTCCTTGAGCACGAGCACGGCGCGCAGCGTGGGCGGGTCGTCCGGGGCGCCCGGCTCGAGCTCGGGCCACAGGCCGCCCTCGCCGACCCAGGCCGGTGAGACGCCCGGCCAGTCCACCGTGACGTCGCCGAGCCGCCCGGGCTCGTGCTCCAGGTAGACCTGGCGGGCGTACCGGCGCGGCGCGGGATAGGCCGCGGGCTCGCCGAGGGCGATGCGGATGATCTCCGGCTCCATCGGGGCGCCGGTCGCGAGCGAGTAGAGGATCGACAGGCCGTCGCCGGGAGTGCGCGCGGCCACCTCCATCAGATAGGGGCGGCCCTCGCCGTCCACCCGCCATTCGGCGTGCGCGATGCCGTCGGCGAAGGCCAGCCGTTCGAGCATGCGCCGGTTGGCGTCGAGGATGATCTGGTTCACGCCGTCCAGCTCGTTCGGCACCGAGTGGGACAGCTCGACGAAGGTGCGGGCGCCCGACTCGGTCGTCTCCTTGCGGGTCACCGAGGCGAACAGGACCCGGCCGTCCTGCACCAGGCTCTCCACGGAGAACTCCTGGCCGGTCACCTTCTCCTCCACCAGCACCGTCTCGTGCGGCAGATACGCGTCGAGCTGGGCGCGCAGCTCGGCGGCGTTGTGCACGGTCTCCACACCCGAGCTGGAGTGCCGGCTCGCGGGCTTGACCACGGCGGGGAACGACACGCCCTCGCCGGTGAACGCGGCGCGCCCGGCCGCGGGGACGACCACCGAGGCCGGGCTGAACTCCGGCAGATACCACCGCTGCAGATACTTGCTGCGGCAGGCGCGGGTGGCCCGCAGGCCGGGAGAGGGCAGCCCGAGAGCGTCGGCGACCAGGCCGGTCGGCTCGACCAGGGTCTCGCCGACCGCGTAGACGCCGGTGATGTCGTAGCGGTCCCGCCATGCCCGTACGCCGGAGATCACGCCGGCCGTGAACGAGTTGTCGGTGTTGACGTCGCCGTCGGTGAAGGCGATCTCCTCGATGACCGAGGCCGGGTGCGCGGGGTCGCGCATCTGGGCCAGGGCCTTCTCCCGCCAGGAGGCCGACGTGACCACCAGGATCTTGAGCCCCCGGCGGGACAGTTCGCGCAGATAAAGAGGGGCCCGGCAGATCACCAGGAATGATCCGGTAAGTACGAATGCTCGAGGTTTCACTTTCGCCACCGCCGTTTCTCGCACGTGCTCACAGGCACTTCGCGAACGGACATTAGTTCCGCCATTTTCGGACGGTCAATGAAATTTCCCGATCATTCGGGATGACCGGTTTCCCGATAGGGGTGGACCGGGGTCGCCGGCCGCCTCACGCCCGCCCTGCCTCGGGGTTCCGAGAAGTCCGAGGTCGTCCTGGATTGTCCGGCCGCGCTGTGGGGCCGTTAGGGGTTGTGAGAAATGCGCGCCCGACCGAATCCTGAATTCGTTCCGATAGGGCCGGAACATCCGTGAACCCCCGATTGGAGGGCTGTTCAATGGCTGGCAACGGCGCCGGAGAAGACGGTCTGGAGACGCTGCGGGCCTCGCTCGACCGTATCGACGAGTCGCTGCTCGACACACTGCGCAGGCGTATCGAGTGCTGTGTGGAAATCGCGCATTTCAAGCGTGAGCACAACGTCCCGATGATGCAGCCCCACCGCATCGGCATCGTGCAGCGGCGGGCCGCCCGATACGCGCAGGACCACGGAATCGACCCCGACTTCCTGCGCCGCCTCTACGACCTCGTCATCGCGGAGACCTGCAGGGTCGAGGACCTGGTGATCGGCGATGTCGCCGCTCGGTGAGCGCGGCGCCGGCGACTCACCCGGCTATTTCGACACGGCTTGGAGGAACCCCGGCATGAGAACGATCCTGATCGACAATTACGACTCGTTCACCTACAACCTCTACCAGCTCCTGGGTGAGGTGAACGGACAGCCGCCGGTCGTGGTGCGCAACGACGCCGACTGGTCCCAGGTGCCGATCCACGAGTTCGACAGCGTCGTGATCTCCCCGGGTCCCGGCCGGCCCGAGCGGGCCCGCGACTTCGGTGTGAGCGCGCGGGCCATCCGTGAGAGCGGGCTGCCCGTGCTCGGCGTCTGCCTCGGCCACCAGGGCATCTGCCACCTGTTCGGCGGCACCGTCACCCACGCGCCGCAGCCGATGCACGGCCGCGTCTCGCAGGTGCGCCACACCGGGGCCGACATCTTCGCCGGCCTGCCCTCGCCGTTCTCGGTCGTGCGCTACCACTCGCTGGCCGCCACCGACCTGCCGGACGAGCTGGAGGCCGTGGCCTGGACCGACGACGGCGTGGTCATGGGGGTGCGGCACCGCACCGAGCCCATCTGGGGCGTCCAGTTCCACCCCGAGTCGATCAGCAGCGAGCACGGCCGCGAGCTGCTGGCCAACTTCCGCGACCTCGCGCTGGCCCACCGCCGGGCCAGGGAGGAGCGCGCCGCCGCCGCCCGCTCGCCGTACCGGGTGCACGTGCGCAGGCTGCCGCTGCTGCCGGACGCGGAGAGCGCCTACCGGGAGCTGTTCGCGGGCAAGGAGCACGGCTTCTGGCTCGACAGCAGCTCGGTGATCGAGGGGCTGTCGCGGTTCTCGTTCATGGGCGACGGCTCCGGCCCGCTCGCCGAGTACGTCACCTACCGGGTGCCGGAGCGGACGGTCACCGTCAGCCGGGCCGACGGGTCGCGGCAGCGCATCGAGCAGCCGTTCTTCGACTACCTGGACGAGCAGCTGCGTGAGCGCGCCGTGCCGGCGCCGGAGGGCCTGCCGTTCGACTTCAACCTCGGCTACGTCGGCTATCTGGGCTACGAGCTCAAGGCCGAGGCGGGCGGCCAGGCCGCGCACCAGGCCGAGGAGCCCGACGCGGCGCTGCTGTTCGCCGACCGGATGCTCGTGCTCGACGCCGTGGAGAAGGTCTCCTACCTGCTCGCGCTGACGACGAACGAGGAGGGGGACACCGACGGCGGCGCGCTCGCCTGGCTGGACGAGACCGCGGCGCGGCTGTTCTCCCTGCCGCGGCACGAGCCGCCCGAGCCGGTCGCGTTCGCGGGGATCGGCATGACCGACCCGGCGATCGCCGGCGTGGTGGAGATGCGGCACGACAAGCAGGGCTACCTCAGCCGGATCGGCGAGTGCCTGGAGGAGATCTACCACGGCGAGTCCTACGAGATCTGCCTCACCAACGCGGTCACCGTCCGCGCCGAGATCGACCCGCTGCGGACCTACAGCCACCTGCGGAAGATCAGCCCGGTGCCGTACGGCGCGCTGCTCGACTTCCCCGACGTCGCGGTGCTGAGCGCCTCGCCCGAGCGGTTCATGACGATCGGCCCCGACCGGGTCGCCGAGTCCAAGCCGATCAAGGGCACCCGGCCGCGCGGCGCGACGCCCGAGGAGGACGAGGCGCTCCGCCACGACCTGCTCAGCCGGGAGAAGGACCGCGCCGAGAACCTCATGATCGTCGACTTGATCCGCAACGACCTGAACACGGTCTGCGAGGTCGGGTCGGTGCACGTGCCCCGGCTCTTCCACGTCGAGACGTACGCGCCGGTGCACCAGCTCGTCTCCACGATCCGCGGCACGCTGCGGCCGGAGGAGTCGGTGGTGACCTGTGTGCGGGCCGCCTTCCCCGGCGGTTCGATGACCGGCGCCCCGAAGATCCGCACGATGGAGATCATCGACCGCCTGGAGGAGGGCCCGCGCGGCGCCTACTCCGGCGCGCTCGGCTGGTTCTCCCTCGGCGGGGCCACCGACCTCAGCATCATCATCCGCACCCTCGTCGCCACCCGCGACCGGGTCAGCTTCGGGGTCGGCGGCGCGATCGTGGCGCTGTCGGACCCCGAGGAGGAGTTCGAGGAGACGGTCGTCAAGTCCCGCGCCATGATCACCGCGGTGCTGGAGACCGCGGCCCAGACCGTGGGGGCCTGACGATGACCCGCGGGGACCACACGACGACGGATCACGGGGACCGCCGGACGGCGGACCACGGAGACACGGGCCTGCTGCGGCGCTGCGTCGTCGTCGGCGGCGCGGGCGCCGTGGGCGGCCTGTTCGCCGGGCACCTGCTGCGGTCCGGCGCCGAGGTGCTCGTCGTCGACCCCGCGCCCGGCGCCGCCACCGGGGAAGGCGCCACCCGGTCCGCGCCGGCCGTGAACGTCGCCTCGCAGGAGTCCACGGCAGGGGCTCCCCCGGCCGGTGAGGCGAGGGTCCTGCGGGGCGACATCACGGACATCGGGCCCGAGCTCGCCGAGGAGCTCGGGCGGGCCGACCTGGTCCTGCTCGCGGTGCCCGAGCAGGTGGCGCTGGCGGCGGTGAAGCAGGTGGCCGCCGCGATGCGGCCGGGCGCGCTGCTCGCCGACACGCTCTCGGTCAAGGGCCCGATCGCCGACGAGATCCTGGCCCACGCCGGGAACGTCGAGGCGGCCGGTCTCAACCCGATGTTCGCCCCGTCGCTCGGCTTCGCGGGGCGGCCGGTCGCCGCCGTCGTGGTCCACGACGGCCCGCGCACCCGGGCGCTGCTGCGGCTGGTCGAGAGCTGGGGCGGCCGTGCCGTACGGCTCGGCGCGCACGAGCACGACCGGCTGGCCGCGGCGACACAGGCGCTCACCCACGCGGCGGTGCTGTCGTTCGGGCTGGCGCTGGCCGGCCTCGGCGTCCGCGTCGCCGAACTGGCCGCCGTCGCCCCGCCGCCCCACGCCACGATGCTCGCGCTGCTGGCCCGGATCGCCTCGGGCACCCCGGAGGTCTACTGGGACGTCCAGTCGGCCAACCCGCAGGCCGCCGCCGCCCGCGCGGCGCTGGCCGACGGCGTACGCACCCTCGCCGGCCTCCTCGACGGCCGCGCGGACGGGGAGGCGGAGTTCGCGGCGGCCCTGGGCGGGCTACGCGACCTCCTCGGCCCCGATCTCGGCTTCTACCGCGACACGTGCGCCGGGATGTTCGGCGCACTCCCCACCTACGAACCCCCTTATCAGCCCGGCCCCACCACGAGCACCTCATCTCCCGTCACTACCGAAAGGTGAGATCGATGACCATCTCCATCTCCCACGAGACCGTCCTCACGACGGAGCAGCGCGCCAGGCTCGCCGCGGACCCCGACCTCGGCGGCGGCAACCTGCTGACGAAGGCCATCGAGGCCAACCCCCACCCGGAGCTCCCGTTCATCCACCTGGGCAGGCCGCTGACCAACACCAAGGGCGAGCAGCAGACCGAGTGGAGCCTGCTGGAGCTGGACGAGCTGGCCCAGAGCTGGTCGGTGTGGTACCTGCGCCAGGGCGTGCGGCCCCGCGACCGCGTGGCCATCTACCTGGAGGACTCCTTCGCCTACTCCCTGCACTTCTACGCGCTGGCCCAGATCGGCGCGGTTGCGGTGCTGGTCAACAGCAAGGCCTCGCGCTACATCGCCACCGAGCTGTGCCGCCAGACCAACCCGGTCGGCATGTACACCGACCTCGCCCACCTGGAGATCCTCGGCGAGGAGTTCCACCTGCTGCCCGGCCTGCGGTGGACGCAGGTGGCCGAGGAGCTGCCCGCGCCCCCGGCGGCGAAGCTGCCGCAGGAGGCCCGCTTCCGCCACGTCGGCGAGGACCCGGTCTCGATCCTGCACTCCTCCGGCACCACCGGGCGGCCCAAGCCGGTCATCCAGACCCACCGCTCGTGCGTGGCCGGGCCGCGGTTCCGTCTCGTGGACCACCACGAGCAGCCGGGCGCCGTCATGATGACCGCGCTGCCGCAGTCGCACCTCGGCTGCATCGCCTACACGACGTACGCCGTGCTCGGCGGCACGCCGATCGTGCCCTGGTTCGACACCAGCGGCCCCGAGCTGGCCAAGGCCGTCGAGAAGTACCGCCCGACGACCGTCATGGCCTTCGGCCACGCGTACGCCGAGCTGGCCGCCGCGGACCTGCCGGCCGGATCGATCGACTCGGTCAACGTCTGGATCTCCATCGGCGACGCGGTCCACGAGAAGCACATCAAGGGCATCCTGGCCAAGCGCGACCCCTCGCTGCCGCCGGCCGCGTTCTTCGACCGTCTCGGCACCACCGAGCTGGGCTGGGGCGTGCTGCTGAAGGTCCGTACGCTCGCCGACGAGCGCAACGACCGCTGCGTGGGCAAGCCGGTCGGCGTCGCCGAGGTCGCGGTGCTGCGCAGGGACGGCACGATCGCCGACGTCAACGAGGTCGGCCTGCTCGGCGCGAAGGGCCCGGCGATCACCGCCGGATACTGGAGCGACTCCGACACGACCTACCGCAGCAAGCTGTCGGGCTACTGGCTGACCGGCGACATGGCCTACCGCGACGAGGCGGGCAACTACTTCCAGGTCGACCGGGCGGTGGACGCGATCGAGACCCCGACCGGCACCGGCTACTCGGTCTTCATGGAGGAGCTGCTGCTCAACGAGCTGCCCGAGGTCCTCGACTGCGCCGTGGTGGCGGGCATCCACCGCGGCCGTACGGTCCCGGTGGCGGTCGTGACGTCCAGCGCCGAGCGGCCGGACGCGCAGCGGCTGCTCAACGAGGCGAACGAGAAGCTGAAGGCCGCCGGTCACCCCGAGCTGACCATGCTGGAGGTCGCGCGCAGCGAGGAGGACTTCCCGGTCGGCGTCACCGGCAAGGTCCTCAAGCGCCGGCTGCGGGAGAAGTACAGCTCGCTGTCCACCTACATCCGTGAGAACAGCGGCAAGACGCTCGGCACGATCCTCAACGACGTCTTCGTCTGATCCCGCCCGCCGCCCCCGATTCCCGCCATCCCCGTGCGGATCAACGGCGATCCGCACCCGATCCGCGCCGCCGGGCCGGACATCCCCCCCAGGACCGGCCCGGCGGCGCACACGCGGACACCATCCCGTCGCGACCCCGCACAGACCCGACAGCACGAAGACCCGACCACACGGATGTGGAGGACTCCCATGACCGACGCCGAGCTGTTGCTGGTGTTCGACTCGACGATCGATCCGTCCGGCATCGCCGGGTGGGCCCAGCACTTCGACTCCACCGGCACCACGACCACGACGTACCGGCTGGGCGGGGCGCACGTGATGGTGGCCCAGGGGCCCGGCGCCCTGCTGCCCCTCCCGGCCGACCTGCCCGGGCCCCGGCAGACGACGCGGGCGAGCGGCGGCTTCCGGCTCGGCCGGCGCGAGCTGTTCCCCTCGGGCACGGCCGTGACCATCGGCTCCGCGGTGATCGGGGACGGGGACGTCGCCGTCTTCGCCGGGCCCTGCGCCGTCGAGAACCCCGGGCAGATGATGTCCACGGCCGGGGCCGTCGCCCGGCACGGCGCGGTCGGCCTGCGCGGCGGCGCGTTCAAGCCGCGCACGACGCCCTACTCCTTCCAGGGCCTCAAGTGGGCGGGCCTCGACCTGCTGGTGCGGGCCAGGGAGGAGACCGGCCTGCCGATCCTCACCGAGGTGGTCGATCCCCGGCACGTCGAGCGGATGGCCGAGGTGGTCGACGGCTTCCAGATCGGCACCCGCAACATGCAGAACTTCGAGCTGCTGACCGAGGTGGGCCGCAGCGGCATGCCGGCCGTGCTCAAGCGCGGCTTCGGCTGCACGGTCGACGAGCTGCTCACCGCCGCCGAGTATCTCCTCGCCGAGGGCAACGACCAGGTCGTGCTGTGCGAGCGGGGGATCAGGACGTTCGAGGGGGCCACCCGCTTCACGCTCGACCTGTCGGCGGTCGCGCTGCTCAAGCGGCGCACCCACCTGCCGGTGATGGTCGACCCGAGCCACTCCCTCGGCATCCCCGACCTCATCGAGCCGCTCACGCTGGCCGCCGTCGCGGCGGGCGCGGACGCCCTGCTGATCGACGTGCACGTTCAGCCCGAGCAGGCGTTGTGCGACGGCAAGCAGGCGCTGCTCCCCGAGGACTTCGCCCGGCTGATGGGCCGCCTGGAGATGCTCGCGCTCGGCGTCGGCCGCCGGCTGTCCCCGGCCCCGGCCGCCGACTACTCCGAGATCCACGACGCCCTCACCTCCGACGTCGTCTAGCCGCGTACGAGTGCCGGTCGAGGAGGTGGAGCGATGCGCGCGGCGACGAGCACGCGCCTGGCGGACGCCGACGTCGGCGCCGTTGACACTCACTGTCCGTATTGTGCGTTGCAGTGCGGGATGACTCTCAGCCCGGCGGGCCGCGCCTCGGTGCGGGTGCGGCCCCGCGACCCGTCCGCGGGCGGACTGTGCCAGAAGGGCTGGACCTCCGCGGCCCTGCTCGGCTCGCCGGCCCGGCTCACCACGCCGCTCGTCCGGGACGGCGGCACCCTGCGCCCGGCGAGCTGGGACGAGGCGCTCGGCCTCGTCGCCCGCAGGATCAAGGAGATCTCCGCGGAGCGCGGACCCGACGCCGTCGCGGTCTTCGGCGGCGGCGGACTCACCAACGAGAAGGCCTACCTGCTCGGCAAGTTCGCCCGGGTGGCGCTCGGCACCTCGCAGGTCGACTACAACGGCAGGTTCTGCATGTCGTCGGCGGCGGCCGCGGCGCACCGCGCCTTCGGCCTCGACCGGGGGCTGCCGTTCCCCCTGACCGACCTGGAGGGCGCGGACGCGGTGCTGCTCGCCGGGGCCAACCCGGCCGAGACGATGCCGCCGTTCCTGTCCCACCTGCGCCGCGCCATGGACGCCGGGGGGCTGATCGTGGTCGATCCCCGGCGCACCCCGACGGCCGAGCGTGCGGCGCTGCACCTCGCGCCGGCCCCGGGCACCGACCTCGCGCTGGCGCTCGGCATCCTCCACGCCGCCGTGGCCGGCGGCCGGCTCGACCACGCGTACGTCGCCGAGCGGACGACCGGCTTCGAGGAGACCTGGCGGGTGGCCGCCGCCTGGTGGCCCGAGCGGGTCGAGCGGGTGACCGGCGTCGCCGCCGCCGACCAGCGCAGGGCCGCCGCGATGCTGTCCGAGGCCGCGAGCGCGTACGTGCTGACCGCCAGGGGGGTGGAGCAGCACGCCACGGGCGTGGACACGGCCGGGGCCTGGATCAACCTGGCGCTCGCGCTGGGCCTGCCCGGCCGCCGCGGCTCGGGCTGGGGCTGCCTGACCGGCCAGGGCAACGGCCAGGGCGGGCGCGAGCACGGGCAGAAGGCCGACCAGCTTCCCGGCTACCGGAAGATCGACGATCCGGCGGCCCGCGCGCACGTGGCACGGGTGTGGGGGATCGAGCCGTCCGCGCTGCCCGGCCCGGGGCGCTCGGCGTTCGAGCTGCTCGACGCGCTCGGCACCGGCGGCGGCCCGTCCGCGCTGCTGGTGTTCGGCAGCAACCCGGCCGTGTCGGCGCCGCACTCGGCCCGGGTGGCCGACCGGCTGGCCGCGCTCGACCTGCTCGTGGTCTCCGACATCGTGCTGTCGGAGACGGCCCGGATGGCCGACGTGGTCCTGCCCATCACGCAGTGGGCCGAGGAGGACGGCACGCTGACCAACCTCGAAGGACGCGTGCTGCTGCGCCGCCGCGCGCTGGCCCCGCCGCCCGGGGTGCGCACCGACCTGGAGGTCCTGCACGACCTGGCCGTACTGCTCGGGCAGCCGCCCGAGCGCTTCCCCGCCGACCCCGAGACGGTCTTCACCGAGCTGCGGGCGGCGTCGGAGGGCGGCCCCGCCGACTATTCGGGCGTGACCTGGGACCGGCTGCGCGCAGGGGAGCGGCTCCACTGGCCCGTCCCCCGGCGGCCCGAGCACGGGCAGCCGGAGCGCGACAAGCCGGGGCACGACAAGCCGGAGCACGACAAGCCGGGGCATCCGGGGACGCCGCGGCTGTTCCTGGACCGGTTCGCCCACCCCGACGGGCGGGCCAGGTTCGCCGCGGTGGACCACAAGGGGCCGGCCGAGCCGCCGGACGAGGAGTTCCCCCTGTACGCGATCACCGGGCGGGTGCTCCAGCACTACCAGTCGGGCGCGCAGACCCGGCGTGTGGAGGAGCTGCGCGCGGCCGTGCCCGAGGCGTACGTCGAGGTGCACCCGGACACCGCGCGGCGGGCCGGGCTGAGCGACGGCGCGGCGGCGGCGGTCGTCGGCAGGCGCGGGCGGGTCGTCGTCCCGGTGCGCTGCGTGCCGTCGATGCGGCCCGACGTGGTCTTCCTGCCGTTCCACTTCCCGGGCGCCCAGCGCGCCAACCTCGTGACGAATCCGGCGCTCGATCCCGTCAGCCGGATGCCCGAATTCAAGGTCTGCGCCGTACGGCTGACGCCAGCGGGCGAACGGGAGGCGCAGTGACTACCAGGGTCGTGATCGCCGGCTATGGCATGGCCGGCGCCCGGCTGGCGGAGGAGATCCGCCGCCGTGATCCGGCGGGAGAGCGCGTCGCCATCGTCGCGATCGGCGACGAGCCGCACCCGCCGTACAACCGGGTCCTGCTGTCGAACGTGCTGGCGGGCGCGATGTCCCCGGCGTCGGTGCGGCTGCAGGACGAGGGCTGGGCCGCCGCGCACGGCGTGGAGGTGCATCGGGGCCGCGAGGTCGTCTCGATCGACCGCGAGGGGCGCGGTGTCACGCTCGACGACGGCACGCGGATCGGCTACGACGTGCTCGTGCTGGCGACCGGCGCGCGTGCGTGGGTGCCGCCGGTGGAGGGGCTGACCGGCGACGACGGCGGTCTCGCCCCCGGCGTGGCCACGTTCCGCACGCTGGACGACTGCGCCGCGATCACCGCCGGAACCCGCGGCGGCGTGCGGGTGGCCGTGCTCGGCGGCGGCCTGCTCGGCCTGGAGGCGGCGCGCGGCCTGGCCGAGCGCGGCAACGCGGTCACCGTCGTCCATCCGCGCCGCCACCTGATGGAGCGCCAGCTCGACGACGGCGCGGGCGAGGTGCTCGCCCAGGTCCTGCGCGGCCTCGGCGTGCGGGTGCTGGTGAACTCGCGCGCGGCCCGCTATCTGCCCGGCGACGGGCTGAAGCTGGACGACGGACGGCTGGTCGAGGCCGACCTCGTCGTCGTGGCGGCGGGGGTCCGCCCGCAGACCGCGCAGGCGTCGGCGGCCGGGCTCGCCGTCGACGGCGGCGTGCTGGTGGACGACGACCTGCGCACGAACGACCCGCTGATCCACGCCATCGGCGACTGCGCCCGGCATCCCGGCACGGTGCCCGGCCTGGTGCAGCCCGCCTGGGAGCAGGCCGCCGCGCTGGCCGCGCTGCTCACCGGCACGCGCTCGCCCTACCGCGGCACGAAGGTGGTGACCCGGCTCAAGGCGAGCGGGGTGGACCTGGCCTCGCTCGGCGACGTGCACGCCGGGCCGGACGACCCGCGCGCCGAGGTGCTGTGGCTCAGCGAGCCGGCCCGGGGCCGCTACGCCAAGCTCGTCGTCCGCGACGAGCGGGTCGCGGGGGCCATCGCGCTCGGCGTGCCCGACGCAGCCGCCACGATCACCCAGTTCTACGACCGCGGCCTGCCCGTGCCGCCCGACCGGCTCGCGCTGCTGCTCGGCCGGGCCATGCCGTACGGCGAGGGCGGGGCGCCCGGCGGCACGGACGCGGCGGCGCTGCCGGGGACGAGCGTCGTGTGCCGCTGCAACGCGGTCAGCAAGAACACGCTGGTCGCCGCGTGGCGGTCCGGAGCCCGCGACCTGACCGCCCTCGCCTCGGCCACCCGGGCGACCACCGGCTGCGGCACCTGCACCGACACGGTCTGCGGCATCGCCCGCTGGCTCGCCCGGGCCGACAAGGAGGACGCCGCGGGGGTGGCGCATGCCCAATGAGATCCCTACGACCACGCTGACAAGGAGACCCGCATGAGCGAAACGACGGCGGCCGCCCGGCGCGGCCGCGGCTGGATCGAACACTGGAACCCGGAGGACGAGGAGTTCTGGGAGACCACCGGCCGCCGGGTGGCCCGGCGCAACCTGATCTTCTCGGTGTTCACCGAGCACCTGGGCTTCGCTATCTGGGTGCTGTGGTCGGTGGTGGTGCTGAGCCTGCCCGCCGCCGGGCTGCCGATGAGCGTGTCGGAGTCGTTCTGGCTCGTCTCCGTGCCCAACCTGGTCGGCTCGGCGATCCGGATCCCGTACACGTTCGCGGTGCCGCGCTTCGGCGGCCGGTTGTGGACGGTGATATCGGCGGCGCTGCTGCTGGTGCCGTCGGCGCTGCTGGCGTTCGTCGTGCCGAGCGGGTGGCTGGCCGCGCAGGACCACGACACGACGTTCTGGGTCCTGCTCGCCTGCTCCGCCACGGCGGGCGTCGGCGGCGGCAACTTCTCCTCCTCGATGGCGAACATCTCGTTCTTCTATCCGGAGCGGCGCAAGGGCTTCGCGCTCGGCCTCAACGCGGCCGGCGGCAACCTCGGCGTCGCGGTCGTCCAGCTCCTGGTGCCGCTGGTGGTCGTCGCGGGCGTGCCCGTGGCGGCGTCGGGCACACAGGTCCACCTCGCGTACGCCGGGCTCATCTGGATGCCGTTCATCGTGGTCGCCGCGCTCGGCGCCTGGTTGTTCATGGACAGCCTGGCCGAGGCCAAGGCCGACCCCCGGTCGTACGCCGCGGCGCTGCGGCACGGGCAGACCTGGATCGTGTCGCTGCTCTACATCGGCACGTTCGGCTCGTTCATCGGGTTCTCCTTCGCGCTGCCGCTGGTGATCAGGACGACGTTCCCGGAGTTCCTGGCGCAGCATCCGTTCATCCGCGACTACCTCGCCGGGCTGGGCTTCGTTGGGGCGCTGGTCGGCTCCGTCGCCCGGCCCTTCGGGGGCAGGCTGTCCGACCGGTACGGCGGGGCCCGGGTCACGCTGGCCGTCTTCGCCGGGATGGTGGTGGCGACGGTCGCGGCGGCGGGCGGGGTCATCCGCCACGACTTCGGCCTGTTCTTCTGCTCCTACCTGGTGGTCTTCGCCTGCTCCGGGGTGGGCAACGGCTCGACGTACCGGATGATCCCGGTGATCTTCGGCGAGCTGGGGCGCAGGGAGGCGGCCAGGCGCGGCCTCGACCCGGCGGCGACCGCGCCGGACTACAAGCGCAAGGCGGCGGCCGTGATCGGCATCGCCGGGGCGATCGGCGCGTTCGGCGGGTTCCTGATCCAGCAGGTGTTCCGCGTGGCGAGCACCGACGCGGCGAGCGCGATGAAGGGCGTGACCGGCGCCGCGGCGGCTCGTGTCGCACAGGAGCACGCGGGCTGGTCGCTGCCCGCCCTGTGGATCTTCGTCGGTTCCTACGTGCTGCTCGCCGGGCTCACGTGGTGGACCTACCTGCGGCGCGGGCCGAGCCGCGCGCCGAGCTTCGCCTACGCCCGGGTGTGAATTTTCGTAGCACCCCGGCGTAACCAAAGTTGTAGGCCGTCTGCCCCTTACGTCATCCGGCCTGGTCATTAGGGTGCGCGGCCGTTGTGGCGGCCATGGGCGCGTGCCAGCGTGCTGGTCAGAGGGCACGCGAAACGGTTCACCAGGGATGTGGAGGGATTTCGATGGCACGTCGCATTCAAGTCGGCAAGCCGACCAGGAAGCCCCAGTCGAACGCCGCGCCCGACCTGCGCACCCCGTCGGGCCGCCGGCTGCCCTACTGACCGCTGATCACCCGCATCCAGGAGAAAGAAGGGAGGGACCCGGTGAGCGACCTCGTCATGGTCATGCCCTACCGGGCGTTCGTCATCAAGGCCCGTGAGGAGGGGCACCGGATCTGCGCGGTCTGGGATCCCACCCTGCAGACGCCGGACTACCTGGCCGGCATCGCCGACCTGGCCGACGCCTTCGTGCTGACGGACTTCTCCGACCCCGTCGCGTTCGACCGGACCGTACGGCAGGCGGTGCGCGACTTCGACCCCGATTTCGTCTACCACATCGGCGCCGAGGAGAGCATGCTCGCGACCTACCGCATCGCGGAGGACCTCGGCAAGGCGGTCAACCCCGCACGCTCGATCGAACTGCTCAACGACAAGCTCCAGCTCCGGCGGCTGCTCGCCGGGCACGGCCTGTCGCCGGTGCGCTTCGCCCACGCGGCGCGCTGGCAGGACGTGCCCGCCCTGCTCGACGGCTTCGAGCTGCCCGTGGTCGTCAAGCCGACGGAGCTGGCCGGCAGCCGGGGCGTCTACCTGCTGCGCGAGCCCGGCCAGGTCGCCGAGTGGGGCGCGCTGCTCGACTCGTACGGCTACGCCGGCCCGGTGCTGGTGGAGGAGTATCTGCGCGGCCCCGAATTCAGCGTGGAGTCGCTCAGCGACCACGGCCGCCACCAGGTGGTGGGCGTCACCCGCAAGGTGCTCGGCCCGCCGCCGCTGTTCGTGGAGGCCGGGCACGTGCACCCCGCGCCCGCCGGGCCGGACACCGAGGCGATGGCCGAGCTGACGATCGAGATGCTGCGGCTGACCGGATACCAGACCGGCCCGGCCCACACCGAGATCATCTGGACCGCGGCCGGTCCCCGGATCGTCGAGTCACAGGCGCGGCTCGGCGGCGACCAGATCCCGCGCCTGGTGCAGCTCGCCACCGGGCTCGACATCGAGCGGGCCGTGTTCCGGATCCTCGGCGGAAAGGCGCCGGGCACGGTGGAGCGCCGTGCGGTCGCCCACATCTCCTACTTCAGCCTGACCCCCGGCGAGGTCCGCGCCGTCTCCGGCGTGGAGGAGGCCAGGGCGCTCGACTACGTCGACATGCTGGAGTTCCCGTTCCGGCCGGGCGACCGGATCCCGGAGACGGTGGACTGGCGCACCCGCCACGGCTTCGTCGTCGTGACCGGGGAGACCGAGGAGCAGGCCGTCGCGCGGGCGCGGCACGTCCACTCGCTCGTCCGGGTCGAGGCGGGCGAGCCCGTCGGAGCGGGTGTGACGTCGTGAACCTGGCCGCACTCCACCCGGCAGTGCTTCATCCCAACCTGCGCATCCGCATCGCGGTCGGCTTCCTGCAGCGCCTGCTCGACTCGATGGTCATGTCGTTCATGGCCATCTATCTCGCCTTCGAGTACGGCGTGGCGGTCGCGGGCGTGCTGGTCGTGACCGTCATGGTGCTCGGCGTCGTGGGCACGCTGGCGGGCGGGCACATGTCCGACGCCCGCGGGCGGCGGCGCACGCTGCTGCTCGGCGAGACCGGCGTCTGCCTGACGTTCGCGCTCATGGCGGTCGCCGACTCGCCCTCCTGGCACAACCCGGCGATCGTCTACTGCGGCTACCTCGTCAACAAGTTCGCCGCGAGCTTCGCGATGCCGGCGAACGACGCGATGATCCTCGACGTCACGACCCCCGAGAGCCGCAAGCTCGTCTACACGATCAACTACTGGTCGATCAACCTCGCGCTGGCCGTCGGCGCGCTGCTCGGCGGCTTCCTCTACAACGGCCACTTCACGCTGCTGCTGGCCCTGGCGGCCACGGGCACGGTCGCGATCGCCGCGGCGACGTACTTCTTCATCGCGGAGACCAAGCCCGAGGACACCGAGCCGACCGGGCCGGGGGAGAGTGGGCCGGGGGAGAGCGGGCCGCGCGGGTCGATCCTGCGGGACTTCGCCAACGGCTACCGGCTGGTGCTCCAGGACCGGGCCTTCGGCCGGCTGCTGATCGCCGCCACACTGTTCATGTCCATCGAGCTGCAACTGATCAACTACATCGGCGTACGGCTGGCCAGAGATCTGCCGGCGCAGGACCTGCTGTCGATCGGCTCGTGGTCGATCCGCGTGGACGGCGTGGAGATGCTCGGCATCCTCCGCGCGGAGAACACCGTGCTGGTCGTGGCGCTCGCGCTCGTCGCCCACGTCGTGCTGCGCCGGGTGCCCGACCGGGTCCGGCTGTACGCCGGAGCGGGGCTGTTCGCCGCCGGATACATGGTGCTGGCCGTCAGCGACACCGGCTGGGTGCTGCTCGTGGCCGCGCTGGTGCTCACCATCGGCGAACTGATGGACGTGCCGGTGCGGCAGGCGCTGCTCGCCGACATGGTGCCGGCCGCGTCCCGCACCCGCTACATGGCGGTCTACAACCTCAACATCCGGGTGGCCCTGGTGGTCGCGTCGCTGTGCATCACGATCGGCTCGGTCCTTCCCCCGTGGGGCATGGCCGCGATGTACGGCGTCTTCGGCCTGGTGATCATCTGGCAGTACCACGCGATCCTCACCCGCCCCGCCGCCCGTGCCGAACAGCTCGCGCGGGCGTGACCAGGGAGACGCCATGAATCTCACCGTCCGAGAGGCCGTGCAGGAGACCCGGCAGGACGCCCGGCAGGACACCCGGCAGGAGACCCGGCAGGAGACCGGCGTGGTGCTGCGGGGCGCGGAGCTGGAGTATCGGCGGCACGGCGACTGCTGGGTGAGCCCGGTGGCCGGCCCGCACATCGGCGCGTGGCACTCCACGGTCGAGGCGGTCCGCATCCCCGCGGGCCGCCAGTGGTCGCCGCCCGGCGCGGCGGCGGCCGAGCAGGTCGCGGTCGTGCTGGCCGGCGCGGGCGTCGGCACCGTGGGCTACGAGATCAGCCGGATGCGCGCCGCCTCGGCGTTGTATTCGCCCGTGGGCAGCCCCTACTCCCTGTCGGCCGGCGACCGGGAGATGACCGTCTACGTCTGGAGCGCCGTGCCGTCCTCAGGCGGCACGGGCGCCGCGGGCCCGGCCCGGTTCCGCTCGCTCTGGAACGGCGAGACCTGGCTGACCCCGCCCGTGGCGAGCGTGCTGTTCCGGCCGGGAGCCGGTCGCGCGGGGCTCTGCCTGCGTTGCGGGATCATGCTGCCGGGCGAGACGCTCGGGGTGCGTCAGCACGAGGAGAGCGAGACCGTGTACTTCGTCTTCGAGGGTGAGGGGCAGTTCTACCTGCACGACCGGTGGGTGGAGCTGGGGCCGGGCGACGGCGTCTTCGCGCCGCCGGGCGTCCGGCACGGAGCCCGCAACCCCCACACGGGCCGCCTCGCCAGCCGCTTCGTCGTGTTCGGCGGCTCCGTGGCCGAATTGCCGTCATATCTGCATGATGGTGTGCCGGATTTGTGATGCGGTCGGTCGCAGTGATAGGGAAAACTGGGGGCGGAAAATCCGCCTCGCGCAATATGAGTGGTATCCGGTGCATCATCGACTTTCTCGAATCTCCATTATTTTCAACGGTGTCCACGTGAATGACCAAGCGATATCCAAACCAATCAATCTGTCACCGCGACCCGGCACGCGGGCGGCGTCATGCGACGCGTGAACCTCGGCGGGCAGGGCCTGGTCTCCACGAGCCTCGGGCTCGGCTGCACCGCGCTGACCGGCGCGTACGGCCCGGTCGACCACGATGAGGCGATGCGGGTCGTCATGCGCGCGCTCGACGGCGGCGTGTCGCTGATCGACCTGATCGACGCCGACGGCGAGGCCGAGCGCCTGGTGGGCAAGGCCGTCGCCCACCGGCGCGACGAGGCCCTGATCGCGGCGGCGCCCCATGGCCCCGGATACGGCCGCGCGGCCGGACGGACCGGCGCCGGCCGCTGGGAGGGGCGAGACCACGTGTCCCGCCCCGAGGACCTCGGCCGCGCCTGCGACGCGTCTCTGGCCCGCCTGGGGATGGAGCAGATCGACCTGTTCGTGGTGGACCCCGGCGCCACCGGCGCGCCGATCGAGGAGACGATGGGCGTGGCCGGCCGCCTCCAGGACGCGGGGAAGATCGCGCACATCGGCGTTCGCGGCGTCGACGGAAACCGGTTGCGGCGCGCGCACGCGGCGCGGCCCGTCGCCGCCGTCGCGGTGGAGTACTCCCTGTGGCAGCGCCGGGCGGAGCTGGAGGTGCTGCCGGTGGCGCGCGAGCTGGGGATGGGCGTCGTCGCCGGCCGGCCGCTCGGCCGGGGCTTCCTGACCGGCCGGATCACCTCGCCGGTGCAGCTCGGCCCCGGAGACGTACGCCGCCTCGACCCGCGTTTCTCCCAGGAGAACCTGGAGGCGGAGCTGCAGCGGCTGCGCGACGCCCAGGGGGTGGCGGCCGACATGGACATCGGCATCGGGCGGCTGGCCATCGCCTGGCTGCTGGCGCGCGGCGACGACATCGTGCCGGTGCCGAGCACGCGCGACCTGGTCCACCTGGAGATGAACCTCACCGCGACCGGCATCCTGCTGCCCGAGCCGGTCAAGGCCCGCCTCGCAGGGACGTATCCGCTGCGGGAGGAGTGAGCTCGCCCCTGTCAGCTCACCTCAGGGACAGGTCACCCCCCTGCCGGGGCCGCGGCGGGGGCCGTGGCGCAGGGGCTCAGAGGCTCAGGGACTCAGGGGTTCAGAGGCTCAGGGGTTCAAAGACTCAGGGGAACGAGCGCTGTCCCCGTACGGGGGTGTTCGGACGGGGGCGGGGCGCGGGCTGGTCGCGGCGCGGCGAGATGAGCGAGGCGGCGAGCGCCTTGTTGACCGCGTCGATCCGGGAGACCGCGCCGAGCTTGGTGAAGATGTTGTGCAGGTGCCTCTTGATCGTCGCCTCGGTGAGCGTGAGCCGGGTGGCGATCTGGTAGTTGCTCAGCGCCTGGGCGGCGAGTTCGAGGATCTCCCGCTCCCTGTCGGTCAGCACCACCTTCGATCCGCCCCCCTGCACCTGGGCGAAGGAGTCGCGCGAGACGGCGAGCACGAGCCGGTCGGGCTCGTCCCTGACGCTCCTGACGGCCGAGATCAGCTCCTGGCGGTGCACGCTCTTGAGCAGGTAGCCGCGGATGCCCGCCGACAGCAGCCGGCTCAGCAGCTGCGGGCCGTCGTACATGCTGAGGATGATGATCTGCGACTCGGGCGAGATCGCGCGCATGCGGGTCACGGTCTGCGTGGCGTCGTCGCCGGGGATCTCGACGTCGAGGAGGACCACGTCGGGGTGCTCCCGCTCGACCAGGGCCACCGCTCCCTCGGAGTCGCCCGCTTCGCCGACGACCTCGAAGTCCTCCTGGGTCTCCAGGATCTCGCGTAGACCCTCCCTGAACAGCGCGTGGTCGTCGATGATGGCGATGCTGATCATTTTGTCCGATTCGCTCATGTGCCTAGCCCCGAGAAGGGCACGTACAGCTCGACGTGCGTGCCGTGGCCCGGCCTGCTGGTGATGGTGGTCGTCCCTCCGATGATCGCGGCCCGTTCCTGCATCGACATCAGGCCCACCCCGTCGGAGCGGCGGCCTCCTTCGTCGAAGCCCAGTCCGTTGTCCTCCACCGACGCCCGCAGCTCGTGAGGGGCGAAGGCGACCCGGATCAGCACCTTGGTGGGGTTGCCGTGGTTGAGCGCGTTCCTCGTCGCCTCACGCAGGATGAGGAAGGACTCGTCGCGCACCGTGGGGGAGGCCCATGTCTCGTCCCCGCTGACCCGCAGCCGGATGTCCACCTCGTCCATGTCCACGGTCTCGAGGTAGTACAGCAGGGCCTTCTCGAGGCTGTTGAGCGGCTCCTGCGGGTGCAGTTCGCTGGTGACCGCACGCAGGTTCTGCATGGTCTCCAGGATGGCCTGGTGGGCGGTCTCCACTTTGGCGGTCGCCGTCGCCGGCTTGGTCGCCCGGTGCAGATCGTACAGCTCCAGTTGCCGGTGGGCGACGCTGAGGCCGTGCCCGAGCCGGTCGTGCAGCTCCCTGGCGATCCGGCGGCGCTCCTCGACCTGGGCCTCGTGGACCTTGTCGAGCAGAAAGCTGGAGTAGCTGGCCGACGCCTCCCTGATCCGGGTCGTGATGCTGCGTTCCAGCCCGAGGACGACCAGCGTGAGCAGCCGCATCGACTCGGCGTCGCCGGGCATCCGCTCCATCAGGCAGGTCACGACCGCCTGGAACCATACCGACGCCGCGCGGAGCGACTCGTCCGGGTGGACCCCGCTCGCCGCCCTGGTCGCACCCACCTCCCACGCGATCATCTTGTGGGAGTCGCCCACCTTGATGGTGCCGGCCCGCAGCGTCTCCGCCACGTCGTCGAGGATCTGCTCCGCGTTCGCCATCGCCTGCCGCAGCGCGATCGGGTCGCGGCTGATCGGGCTGTCCAGGGCCGCGAGGTTCCGTGCGTACGCTTCCAGAATCTCGGAGCGATGCGCTTCAAGGAATGCCTCGAAGTCCGGGACCGCCGGTCCGAGTTCTCCGTCTCCCGCCAATGGACCCTCCGAGAGGAAGCGGACGAGTGCCTCCATCCTGGACTAAGCCGCACGCCCAGACAATAAGAATTGTGACACCAGTGGGAGAAGGACGGCCAAATGCACGGCGTATTGCGTTGTCATGAACGCCCGGTACGGCAGGCGGCGGCGCATCCGGGACCCCTGGGAAAGCGGAGTAAGCGTCACCACGACGAGCAGTGAGGCGCCGGTGAGCATCGCGACGGGCGCGAAGCCGAGTGGCACTCGCAACAGCAGCGCGACCGCGCAGAAAGCGAGCGCGACAGACGCGGCGACCGCCGACAGCAGCAGCCTGACCGGCCATTCTCCGCGGCTCACCGCGAACGTCACGCGCCCGGCGGAGCGGTCGCCCGCGATGTCGGGCAGGTCCTTCGCCGGCGAGCCGACCAGACCCATCCACAGCGAGGCCGCGACGGCGAACGCGGGCAGCGCGATCGCCTCCCGCCCGGAGGGGCCGGCCCCGCACGAGGTGTAGCCGGCGCAGTAGGAGAGCACACCGGCCACCCCGCCGATCACCGCCGTGGCGCTGGACCACTTCTTCAACTGGAAGGGCGGCGCCGAGTAGAGGTAGCCGAGCACGAGCACCGCCGTGACCAGCCAGATCATCGGCCCGCCGAGCAGCAGCGCGCCGAGCAGGGCGGCCGCGGCGGCGGCCCAGGCGATGACCCGGGCCTGGGCGGGGTCGAGGTCGCCGCGCGCGATCGGCCGGCGCGAGCCGTTGACACGGTCCTCCCGCACGTCCATCACGCCGTTGAACAGGTAGACGAAGAAGATCGCGAACTGCCACACCAGGGCCCCCGCCACGAGGCGGAACGGGTCGGCGGGGGCGAGCCCGGCGTCCAGGGCCGCGCCGGCGGCGAACCGCAGGAAGAAGATCGCCAGAACGGACGGGCGCGCCTCGGTCAGACACATTCCGAGGATTCGGAAAGGCGAAATCGAAATGGCCGGGAATGCTGCTCTGCTGATCGACATGTCCCGGAGTATGTGTCCGATTCAGGGGGTCGTTAAGAGGGCTGCCCGGGAGGTTGTACCGGGACTACAACTTTCGATACCCCTACCGATCGTACGGGTGATCCGGGGCGCACTCTAGTTGCTTCTCTCTTGCCCCTTGACCAGGGCGCTTGTAGCTTCGGCAGCGTACCGGTCAGCGAATCACCGGCAATTTGGACGGGCTTCCGGAAGGAAGTAGACGCGATTCGCGGACAGCTTTCGGATAAACGGTCGGTCGCGAATTCGGTAGCAAGTCGCCGGATGAGAAAGGAATTCCTCATGAGCAGCTCTCCTTCCCGTTACTCGGCCTTCACCCCCGTCCGCCTGGCGGACCGGCGCTGGCCGGACCGGACGATCGAGGCCGCCCCGCGATGGCTGTCCACCGACCTGCGCGACGGCAACCAGTCGCTCGTCAACCCGATGAGCCCGGAGCGCAAGCTCGCGATGTTCGACCTGCTCGTACGGATGGGTTACAAGGAGATCGAGGTCGGGTTCCCGGTCGCGAGCCAGGACGACCACGACTTCGTGCGCATGCTGATCGAGCAGGACCGGATCCCCGACGACGTGCGGATCTCGGTCCTGGTGCAGGCGCGCGACGAGCTGATCCGGCGGACCGTGGAGAGCCTGGCCGGCGCGCCCCGGGCCAACATCCACCTCTACAACGCGACGGCCCCGCTCTTCCGCCGGGTGGTCTTCGGCATGACGCGTGACGAGTGCCGCGACCTCGCCGTCGAGGGCACCCGCCTGATGATGAAGTACGCCGAGGCCACCCTGGGCGACTGCGACCTGGGGTTCCAGTATTCGCCGGAGCTGTTCAACGAGACCGAGCCCGAGTTCGCCCTCGAGGTCTGCGAGGCGGTCATGGACGTCTGGCAGCCGGAGGAGGGCCGGGAGATCATCCTCAACTTCCCGACGACGGTGGAGCGGTCGCTCCCGCACGTCTTCGCCGACCAGATCGAGTGGCTCGACCGCAACCTGTCGCGCCGCGAGCACGTCTGCCTGTCGATCCACCCGCACAACGACCGGGGCACCGGCGTGGCCGCCTCCGAGCTGGCCCTGCTGGCCGGCGCCCAGCGGATCGAGGGCTGCCTGTTCGGCAACGGCGAGCGGGCCGGCAACGTCTGCCTGGTCACGCTCGGCCTGAACATGTACACGCACGGGGTCGACCCCGGCATCGACTTCTCCGACATCACCGAGATCCGGCGCACGGTCGAATACTGCAACGAGATGCAGGTCAGCCCCCGCCACCCGTACGGCGGCGACCTCGTCTACACCGCCTTCTCCGGCTCCCACCAGGACGCCATCAAGAAGGGCTTCGACGCACTGGCCGTGGAGGCCGCCGAGGCCGGCGCCAGCGTCGACGACCTGCCGTGGCGCATGCCGTACCTGCCGATCGACCCCAAGGACGTCGGCCGCACGTACGAGGCCGTGGTGCGCATCAACAGCCAGTCGGGCAAGGGCGGCGTGGCCTACATCCTGAGCGCCTGGCACGGGCTGAACCTGCCCAAGAGCCTGCAGGCGGAGTTCGCCCGCGTCGTGCAGGCCCACGCGGACGGCACGGGCGGCGAGATCACCCCGGCCGTCGTGCGCGACCTGTTCGACCAGGAGTACCTGTCGCGGACCGAGATCACCGTGCCGCTCGGGCTCGGCGGACGGCCGCTGCAGACCACGCTCTACATCGACGGCGCGCGCTTCGACATCGCCGGGTCGCGGGCCGACGCGATCCGCACCCTGGGCGCCCGGCTGGCGGTCTGGAACGTGGACGTGCAGATGGTCCACCGCACCGGCGTGGAGGCCGCGGCCGGCAGCGCGGAGGACCGGGAGGTCGCGGTCTACGCCGAGTGCGTGATCGACGGACGGCAGGTCTGGGGTGTGGGCCTCGACCACGACGTGGTCGCCGCGTCCTTCGCGGCCGTCCGCTCGGCACTGGCCCGCGCGGGCGAATCGAACGCGGAAGGCGCGGCGGAGCGGGCCGGCGAGAGCGTTTCCGCTCGAATGACGCTGGTCGGCTGATCGGCCAAATCTAGACCAAATATAGAAGGTTAACAGCAAGTCACGGCAATTGTGAAACCCGGCCGTGCGGCCGGGAAACGAACGAAATTCGGGAGGCTCATTATGGCCCTGGTTGAGCGGGAAGAGGTGTTGGCCTCCCTTGAGGACATGCTGGCCGACGCCGTCACCGGCAGAGGGAAGATCGCGATCGTCGGCGGGCCCGTCGCGACGGGCAAGACCGCACTGCTCAACACGCTGGTCGAGGACGCGCTGGAGCACGGCGCCCTGCCGCTGACCGCGACCTGCTCGCAGTCGGAGTCGGGACTGGCGCTGGCCGTGCTGTCGCAGATCCTGCACAACGCGCCGCTCACCCCCGAGGAGGAGGAGCGCACCCGCAACCTGCTGCGCGAGGGCGCCCGCTGCGCCATGTCGGCCGACCCGCTCGCCGACTACGTCGACCAGGTGGACGCCCACATCGTGCACGCCCTGTGCATGGTGCTCCTCGAACTCGCCGAGCGGCACCCCCTCATGATCGTGGTGGACGACATCCAGCACGCCGACCGCGCCTCGCAGCTCTGCCTGGCCTACCTCGCCCGCCGGCTGCGCTTCGCCCACATCCTGGCGATCTTCAGCCAGTCGGAGGAGACGTGGAACGCCCCGTCGCTGTTCCAGACCGAGCTGCTGCGCCAGCCGCACTGCCGCCGCCTCCCGCTGTCGGCCCTGTCCCGCGAGGGTGTCGAGATCATGGCCGCCGACATCGTGGGCGACGACGTCGCCCGGCGGTTCGCCGCGGACTGGCACGCGGTCAGCGGCGGCAACCCGCTGCTCGTGGGCGCGCTCATCGAGGACCACCTCGCCGCGGCCGACGCCGGAGGAGCCCCGGCGCCGAGCGAGACGGACGCCGCGATCGACGAGATCGTCACGGGCGACGCCTATCGCCAGGCGGTGCAGTCGTGCCTGCGCCGAGGCCATCCGCTCGCGGCCCGCGTCGCCCGGGGCCTGGCCGTCGCCGGCGACCCCGGCCACCTCGACCGGCTGCTCGACCTCGACGCCGGCGTCGTCGTCCAGGCGCTCAACGCGCTGCACAACGCCGGACTGGTCGGCGCCGACCTCCACCTGCGCCACCCCCAGGCGCGCGCCGCCGTGCTCGCCGACCTCGACCGGCACGAGCGGACCGACCTGCACCGCAGGGCCGCCGAGCTGGCCTACGGCCAGGGCGCCCCGGCCGCCGTGATCGCCGAGCACCTGCTGGCCGCCCAGCACAACGGGGGGCCCTGGGCCGTACCGATCCTGGAGGAGGCGGCCCGGCAGGCGCTCAGCGAGGGACGCGTCGAGCCCGCCGTCGACTACCTGCGCCTGGCCGACGGGGCCTGCACCGACGACCAGCGCCGCGCCACCATCAAGACGACGCTGGTGCGGGCGGAGTGGCGGCTCAACCCCAGCGCCCCCGCCGCCCACCTCGATGAGCTCACCGACGCCATGCACCGCGGCCACCTGCGCGGCTCGGACGCGGTCGTGCTGGCCAAGGCGCTGCTGTGGCACGGCAGGTTCGACGACGCCCGCGACGTGCTCGACCACCTGGGCCGGATCGGCTCGATCATGGACGCGGAGACGGTGGCCGAGATCCGTGCCGCCCGGCCGTGGCTGCGCTGCTCCTACACACCGTTCCTGGCGCACCTCCCGAGGGTCACCGACATGAGCACGCAGGCGCCGCCGTCCGCGCCGGTCATCGGCCGGCTGGAGGCCGCCACCGCGCTCGCGTCGGTGCTCACCAAGGGCCCGCACCCGCAGACGTTCGCCGACGTGGAGCGCATCCTGCGCAGCTCCCGCCT
The DNA here is from genome assembly GCF_012034195.1 of Microbispora sp. CL1-1. Taxonomy (NCBI): domain Bacteria; kingdom Bacillati; phylum Actinomycetota; class Actinomycetes; order Streptosporangiales; family Streptosporangiaceae; genus Microbispora; species Microbispora sp. CL1-1. The sequence goes on along the minus strand of NZ_JAATEK010000020.1, from coordinate 73,185 downwards.
CGACGACATGTCGATGGACGCCGTCGAGTGCGCCCTGCTCGCGCTGATCTATGGTGAGCGGCCCGACCTGGCCGCTCCCTGGTGCGACCTGTTCTTCGAGGAGGCCGCCAGCCGGCGCGCCCCCAGCAGGCAGGCCCGCCTCGCGGCGCTGCGTGCCGAGATCAGCCTGCGGCAGGGCGACCTCGAGGGCGCGGAGGGCCTCGCCCAGACGGCCGTACGGCTCATCCCGCCGACGAGCTGGGGGGTCGCGGTCGGCGCCCCGCTGTCGGTGCTGCTGACGGCCGTGACCGCGATGGGCCGGCTCGACGAGGCCGTGCAGCTCGTGAACCAGCCCGTGCCCGAGGCCATGCTGCAGACCCGATACGGCCTGCACTACCTGAACGCGCGGGGCCGCTACCACCTCGCGACGGGCGACCTCGGCATGGCGCTGCGCGACTTCCAGACGTGCGGCGAGCTGATGGGCTCCTGGAGCCTCGACTCGCCGGGGCTGGTCTCCTGGCGTACGGGCGCGGCCGAGGCGCTGATCGGCATGGGCCGCGCGGAGCGGGCCCGGCCGCTGCTGGACGAGCACGTGGCGCGCTGCGCCCCCGGCCCGGTCCGCGCCCGCGGCACCGGCCTGCGGCTGACCGCCGCCGCGAGCGAGCCCCGGCAGCGTCCCCCGCTGCTGCGCCGCGCCGCCGACATGCTCCAGGCGAGCGGCGACCAGTACGAGCTGGCCCGCGCCCTGGCCGACCTCGCCGACGCCTACCAGGCGGTGGGGGAGCTGCGCCGCGCCCGTACGGTCGCCAGGCAGGCGCAGCGGATCGCCGAGGAGTGCGAGGCCATCCCGCTGGTCAACGCGCTCACCCAGGGCAGCCCCGGGCAGCCGGCCGAGCCGCCCCGCACGGAGAGCGGCCCGTCCACGCTCAGCGAGGCCGAGCGCCGGGTGGCCGCGCTCGCCGCGGTCGGATACACCAACCGCGAGATCGCCGACAAGCTCTACATCACGGTCAGCACGGTCGAGCAGCACCTGACCCGGATCTACCGCAAGCTCAACGTCACCCGCCGCTCCGACCTGCCCGCCAGCCTCGAGTTCAGCACCTCCGCCTGAGACCGCTCCACGCCCTCGGCCGGCCGGGAGACCCCCGGCCGGCCACTTCCCTGACTGGAAGGTGAACGCGCATGACTCAGACGAGCGTCACACCTGTCACCCCTGCCGCCACATCGGCCGCCCCACCGGCGGGCCGTCTCACTGCGGCCCAGGGCACCGCGATGTACGTCGGCGCGGTGCTCGGCACGGGCGTCATCGCCCTGCCCGCGCTCGCCGCCCAGGCGGCCGGACCGGCGTCGCTGCTGGCCTGGCTCGGCCTGGTCGTGCTGTCGGCCCCGCTGGCCGCGGCGTTCGCCGCGCTCGGCGCGCGCCACCCGGACTCCGGCGGCGTCTCCACCTACGCCCGCCTCGCCTTCGGCGACCGGGCCGCGGTCGTCGTCGGCTGGTGCTTCTACTTCGCGATCCCGCCGAGCGCCGCCGCCGCGGCCCTGTTCGGCGGCGAGTACGTCGCCGCGGCGGTGGGCGGCGGAACCGGCACCGCGACGCTGACCGCGGCGGGCCTGATGGCGGTCGTGACCGTGTCGAACGCCTCCGGCCTGCGGGTGACCGGCCGGGTCCAGCTCGGGCTGGCCGGGCTGCTCGTCGCGTTGCTCGTCGTCGCCGTGGCGCTGTCGCTCCCGCACGCCGACCTGGCCAACCTGCGGCCGTTCGCCCCGAACGGCTGGACGGCCATCGCCCCGGCGGCGGCCCTGCTCGTGTGGAGCTTCGCCGGCTGGGAGGCGATCACGCACCTCGCGGCCGACTTCCGCAGGCCGTCAAGGGACCTGCCCAGGGCCGCCGCGGCGGCCGTCGTGCTCGTCGGCGTCCTGTACCTGTCGGTGGCCTTCGCCACGGTCGCGGTCCTCGGCCCGGCCGCCGGAGGTGCGCGGGCGCCCCTCGGCGACCTGCTGGCCCTCGGCCTCGGCGGCAACGCCCGGCTGCTGGCCGCCGCCGCCGCGCTGCTGCTGACGCTCGGCGCGATGAACGCGTACTGGGCCGGTGCGGCCAAGCTCGGCGCCGCCCTCGGGCGCGACGGCGCCCTGCCCGGCTGGCTGTCCCGCGGCAGCGTCGCGGGGGAGGTGCCCCGGCGCAGCCTCACGGTCGTCGCCGTGCTGTCCTTCCTGGCGCTCGCCGTCGTGTACGCGGCGGGGACGGGCATCCGGCCGCTGGTGCTGATGACCAACGGGTCGTTCGTGGTGGTCTACGCGATCGGCGTGGCGGCCGCGATCCGGCTGCTGCCGCGCGGCCGGGCCAGGGCCGCCGCCCTGCTCGCGCTCGTGGCGGTCGCCCTGCTGGTCGCCGCGTCGGGCGTCTACCTCGTCTGGCCGCTGCTGGTCGGCGGCGCCGCCCTGGCGTACGCGCGGTTCGTCCGCAGGGAGGAGGCCGTACCCGGGGGTGAGCAGCCCGACCATTGACGAAAGTGGAGGGTCACCGGCGACCTTCCGAGAGTGCCCGCCGTGCCGTCCGGTCTCTAGGGTCTAGGGGCCGGACGGCACGGCGGGCAGCGGCACGAAAGGGAACCGGTGGGGAACCAGATCGAGGACGTTCCGGACATCAGCGCGGAGTGGTACCGGGAGATCACGGCGTTCGCCCTGCACACCCCCGGGTGGGTGCGCGACGCGGCGGCGGTCGCGACGGACGCCGTCCCTGTGATCCTCTTCGCGCTCCTCGTCTTCGGCTGGTGGCGGGCGCGGCGCGGGGACGACCGCACGATGGCGCTCGCCCTGCTCGCACCGGTCGCGGTGGTGACGGCCTACCTCGCGAGCGAGGGCGTCAAGAGCGTGCTGCGGCTGCACCGCCCCTGCTGGGACCTCACCGACGTGGTCACGGTGGCGACCTGCCCGCCGTACGGCGACTGGTCGCTGCCGAGCAACCACGCGACGTTCGCCGCGGCGGCGGCCGTCGGGCCGGCCGTCCTGTGGCGCGGCGTTGTGGCGGTGGTGGCGCCGGTGCTCGCGCTGCTGGAGGCGTTCTCCCGGGTCTTCGTCGGCGTGCACTATCCCCACGACGTGGCGGCGGGGCTGCTGCTCGGCGCGCTGGTCGCGCCGGTGGTCCTGCCGGCCCTGCGGAGCCCGGCGACCGCGCTGATCTCCGCGATGCGGCGGCGCCCGGCGCTGGCGGTGCTGGTGGCTACGGGCCGCCCGCCACCCGGACGAACCCGTGCAGGGTGCGGGCGCTGGCGTGGCCGGACAGGGACATGAGCATCGGCGCCGACCAGCCGTCCTCGCCGAGGTGGGCCAGGCGCGAGTGGCGCAGGCGGTGGAGGGTGTAGCCGCCGCCCTCCGGGTCGAGCTCCGCGGTGGCCCGTTTGAACAGATACTCCGCCCGCTCGTACGACAGGCGGCCCCGGCCCGTGTGGGGGCACAGGTCGGCCGCCGCCGGCATGCGGCCCGGCCCCGGCCTGCGGTCGGCGAGGAACAGCGGGCCACGGCGGCGGTCGCCGACGAGGAGGGGAAGGAGCGCGGCCGTGCCGGACTGCCAGCGCAGCCAGTGACCCCTGGCCTTCACCTCGCCGCGCATGCCGGGCAGGTCGAGGTGCTCCACGTTGAGCGAGAGCGCCCATTCCGCCGGGGCCGCGCTCTCGTACAGCAGCAGCCAGAGTGTGCGCTCGCGCAGCGGGAGGTCCTGCCGCTCCCACAGGCTCTCCAGGCGCGACCGGTCGATGGGGCGGGTGCGGCCACGGGGTTCGGGCCGCCGGTCGAGCGGGGCGGCGAGGTCCGCGGCGGCCCAGCCGCGCTCGGCCGCCCACGCGGCGAACGACCGCAGCGCCGCGCGGTGCCGGTTCCAGGTCGCGCCCGCCGCCGTGCCCCACGCCGCGGCGAAGACCTCGGTGATCCGGTCGGACGTCACGTCGCGCAGCGGGACGTCTTCGCCGAGGTGCCGGCACAGCCGCGTCAGAGTCTGGTTGTAGGACCGGACGGTGTCGGCGCTCAGACCTGGCCGGGTGAGGAAGAGCGTCATCGCCCCGCCGAGGGTGACGTCCCCGCCCGCCGTCTGCCGCCCTGCGGCCCTTGCGGACAGTGAATTCGCGGGTTCGGCGTTCTCGGCGCACGTCGCGGCGCGGCGCAGCAGCACCGCCCGTTCGGCGGTGTTGCGGGTGAGGGACGCGGCGCGTTCGAACTCCGCACGGGCTTCGTCGTGCCGGCCGAGCCGGGCCAGCAGGTCCCCGCGTACGGCGGGCAGCAGGTGATAGCCCTTGAGCGCCGGTTCTCCGGTCAGCGTGTCCACCAGCGTGAGACCGGCGCGCGGACCATGGGCCATGGCCAGCGCGACCGCGCGGTTGAGCTGGACCACCGGCGTGGGCAGCACCCTGACGAGGGCCTCGTAGAGCGCCGCGATCTGCGGCCAGTCGGTCTCCTCCGGGGTGGCGGCCCGCGCGTGGCAGGCCGCGATGGCCGCCTGCAGCACGTACGGGCCGAGGGGGCCGCCCGCCTGCCGCGCCCGCAGCAGCGCCGCGAAGCCACGCCGGATGAGCAGCGGGTCCCAGCGCCCCCGGTTCTGCTCGTGCAGCACGACAGGCTCCCCCGACGGGCCGGTGCGCGCGGCGGAGCGCGACTGCTGCAGTTCCATCAGCGCGACCAGGCCGTGCACTTCGGCCTCGTCCGGGGCCAGATCGGCCAGGAGGCGGCCCAGGCGCAGCGCCTCCAGGCACAGGGACGGGCGCATCAGGTCGTCGCCCGCCGTCGCCGAATATCCCTCGTTGAACACGAGATAGATCACTTCGAGCACCGACGACAGCCGGGCCGCCCGCTCGGGCCCCGATGGCACCTCGAAGGGGACGTGCGCGTCGGCGAGCGCCCGCTTGGCCCGCACGATCCGCTGCGCGACGGCGCTCTCGGAGACGAGGAAGGCCCGCGCGATCTCGTCGGTCCGCAGGCCGCCGATCAGCCGCAGCGTGAGCGCGACCCGGGCCTCGGTGGACAGCACCGGGTGACAGGAGACGAACATCAGCCGGAGGACGTCGTCGCCGATCTCCCCGTCGAGAGCGTCCACCACCTCGTCCACGTCGCGTTCGCCCTCGTCGGGGCGGGTGGTCAGATCGTGGGCGAGCAACTCCTGCCCGCGGTCGCGCCGCTCCTCCCGGCGCAGGTGGTCGACGGCCCGGCGCTTGGCGACGGCCATGAGCCAGGCGCCCGGGTTGTCCGGGACGCCCGCCTCGGGCCACTGCTCCAGCGCCGTGAGAACGGCGTCCTGCGCCAGCTCCTCCGCCAGGCCGACGTCGCCGATCATCCGTACGAGACCGGCGACGATCCTCGCGGACTCCATCTTCCAGACGGCGTCCACGACGCGATGGGCGTCCAGGGAGGTCACCCGACCGATGACAGCATCGGCCCGTCCGCCGCGCAACCCGGCGCGTACGCCGCCGGAGGCCGGACGCCTGCCTGGTCACGGCCTCGCCGGCGCTCTCCGGGTGTCAGCGGGGGCCGTCCTCGGGGGCGTCTCCGGGGGCGTCTCCGGGGGCGTCTTCGGGGCCGAACACCTGCTGGATCAAGCCCTCGCCGTCACCGACGATCTTCCAGAAGCGGCGGGCCAGCTCCACGGCCTCCTCACGGGAGCGCGCCTCGACCAGGGCGAAGCTGACGATCGCCTCCTTCGCCTCCGTGAAGGGGCCGTCCGTCACGGTGATCTCGCCCCCGGAGGAGACCATCCGCACCCCGCCCGGCTCCAGCCCACCCGTGGCGAGCAGCACGCCGGCCCGGGTCATCTCCTCGATGAAGGCGCCCATCTCGGCCATCATCGCCGCGTCCGGGGTGCGGGAGCCGCCCTTGGTGGTCATCAGAAACCGCATCGTCGTTCTCCTTCTTTCTCTGGTCCTGTGGCCGGCCGGGCCGTTCGCCGGTCCCTGCCGTCACCTCCACGTCGTACGGGCCGGGCCGGAATCGACAGGCTCCGATCCTGGCACGCCGTGACCTGGGCCGACGCCTCGATGTGACAGGGAATGCGCATGTGACAGGGAATGCGCATTCGCGACCGTTATCGCAGGTGGGCGGGGTTGAAGGGCGGCCGGGCGGCGGGAGCGGGCGCGGATGGTCGAATCGCGCCGCCGCCGTTCGACGCGTGAGCGAGGCCGGACACCACCCCGGCCAGGACACCGAAGGCCGGACGAGCCAACCCCCGGCCGGGACACCGAAGAAGGGAACGGCCATGACCGCCACGCAGGACACCGCCCAGCCCACGACCCAGCTCACCTCTCAGCTCACCTCTCGGCCGACGTCTCGGCTCATCGGGCGGCAGGCCGCACGGCGCTCCGCATCGGGCACCCCGGGCTCGTCGGGCGCGGCGGGGGCGACGGGTGCCACGAGCCTGGCGGGCTCCACGGGATCGACGCGTGCGCTGCTCACCTGCGCCGCGCTCACCACGCCCGTCTTCGGGATCGTCTCGCTGACGCAGGCGTTCACCCGCGAGGGGTTCGACCTGCTCCGTCACCCGCTGAGCATGCTCAGCACCGGCGACCTCGGGTGGCTGCAGATCGCCAACTTCTGGATCACCGCCGTCCTGACGGTCGCCGGGGCGATCGGACTGCGCCGGGTCATGCGCGGCACGCCCGGAGGGACGTGGGCGCCCAGGCTGCTGCTCGTCGAGGGCGCCGGGCTCGCGGCGGCCGGGGTCTTCAGCATGGACCCGGGCGACGGCTTCCCCGCGGGCACCCCGCTGGGTGCCCCGGCCGGGATGAGCTGGCACGCGATGCTGCACATGGCGGCCGGCTCGGTGGCCTTCACCTCGCTCATCGCGGCCTGCTTCGTGCTCGGCCGGCACTTCACCCGCGCCGGGCGGGCCCGGCATGCGGTGGCCTCCCGGCTCGCCGGCCTGGCTCTCCTGCTGGGCAACGGGTGGGCCATGTCCGGCGGGCGGGCCGGTTCCCTCACCCTGTGCGTCGGCGTGCTCGTCGCGATGGCCTGGGTCTCGGTGGTCGCCGCCGTCAAGCGCGCGGACCTCACGGGTGACGCCGCACGACGCTGACCACTCCGAGGCGGACCGGCGCAGACCAGTTCCGCGCTGACCGGCCCGGTGGCTGACCAGTTCCGCGCTGACCAGTTCCGCGCTGACCAGTTCCGCGCTGACCAGTTCCGCGCTGACCGGCCCGGTGCTGACCGGCCCGACGCTGACACGCCCCGTGCTGACCAGTCCGGCGCTGAGAGTCCGGCACTGACCCCGGCCACGCGCTGACCCTGGCCACGCGTCGGCCCCGCCGACGCGGAGACCGCGCAGAGCCCCCGGTGATAAACCACTGGGAGCTCTGCGCGTTCTGGTGATACGTTCTGCGTCGCCGTGCATTGCCGCGACCCGAGGAGGTGAGACCGATCAACGCTGTGTCAGGTCGGGGCTCCCTCCGTCGCATGGTCTAGGGAGCGCCCGCAGAAGGCATCCCGAAAGGCGTGTAACGCGTTGCGTTTCATTTCTCGGACGTCGTCGGACGGCGTCACCGAACAGCAGTTCTTCCTCGGCGAGATCCCCGGTGTGCTGTGGACACCGGAAGGCGCCGCCGGGGCTCGTCCCCTGATCCTGATGGGCCACGGCGGCGGGCAGCACAAGAGGGCCCCCGGCGTCGTGGAGCGCGCCCGCCGCTTCGTCGCCGAGGGCGGCTTCGCGGTGGTCGCGGTCGACGCGCCCAACCATGGCGACCGGCCGAAAACAGAGGAGTTCGCCCGGGTCGCGGCCGGATTGCGGGCCGGCATGGCCGCGGGTGAGGACGTCGCCCCGCATCTCGCCACCATGCACACGTTCCTGGCCGGTCACGCCGTGCCGGAATGGCAGGCGGTCGTGACCGTGGCGCAGAAGCTCGACGTCGTCGGCACCGGCCCTGTGGGCTACTTCGGCATGTCGATGGGCTGCGGGCTCGGCGTGCCCTTCGTCGCAGCGGAGCCCCGGGTCCGCGCGGCGGTGCTGGGCCTGCTGGGCGTGGACGGGCTGGCCGAGGACGCCGCCCGGGTCACCGTTCCGGTCCGGTTCCTGCTCCAGTGGGACGACGACAGGGTGCCGCGAGACCGGGCCCTGGCGCTGTTCGACGCTCTGGGGCCGGCCGACAAGACGCTGCACGCCAATCCCGGCGGCCATGGGGAGATCCCCGAGTTCGAGACCGGCAGCTCGCTGCGGTTCTTCGCGCGGCACCTCGGTTAGCGCCTGTACGGCGTTCGGACCTTCAGGCAGGCCCGAGGCTGCGGGTGCCCACGATCTCCGCCGACTGCAAGGAGCCCCGGGCACTCCCTGGGCATCCCCCCGGGGGTGCCTAGGGCTCCGCCTGCTCGGCACACGTCGGCAGGGTCAGCCGCAGTAACGCGCCCCTTTCACACGGCACGGCTTCGGCCGTACCGCCGTGAGCCTCGGCGACCTGCCGGACGATGGCCAGGCCCAGCCCGGAGCCAGGGTGCGCGCGGGCCGCGGGTGATCGGTAGAAGCGGTCGAAGACGAATTCGAGATCGCTGTCGGGAATCCCCGGGCCGGTGTCCGCGACCTCGAGGGTGCCCGCCTTGACGCTGATCTTGATCCGGCCGTCGGGCGGGCTCCACTTCACGGCGTTGTCGACGAGGTTCGCGACGGCGCGTTCCAGGGCGTCGGGGTCTCCGTGGACGAGAGTGGGCGCGCAGGTCAGCTCGAATCCGATCCGCGGGGCCCGGTGCGCCGCCCGGGCCGCGACGCGTTCGGCGACGAGGTCGAGGCGGACGTCTTCCGTGTGGAACGGCGCCTGGCCGTAGCGGGCCAGGTCGATCAGGTCGTTGACCAACGTCTTGAGTTCGCCGGCCTGGCCGAGCGCTTCGGCGGCGAGGAGCGGGGCCTGCGCGTCGGCCAGGTTCTCCGACAGCAGTTCGAGGTTCACCGTCAGGCTCGTCAGCGGTGTGCGCAGTTCGTGCGAGGCGTCGGCCACCAGGCGGCGCTGGGCACCGACCGATTCGTCCAGGGCGGCGGTCATCGCCGCGAACGCCGAGCCGAGCCGGCCGATCTCATCCCGGCCGTCGGCGGGGATCGGGATGGACAGGTCGCCGGTCGTGCGGATCAGCTCGACGGTCTCGGTGAGCTGGTGCACCGGGCGCAGGACGCGACGTGCCGCCAAACGTGAGGCCAGTGCCGCCAGGAGTCCGGCGGCCACCGTCGAGCCGGCGAGCAGCAAGGCGAGTTCGCGTAGCGTGGGCGCGGGATCGGATTCCGGGATTGCTGTGCGTACGAGCGTCCCTGGTGAGTCCGGCAGCCGGGCCGTGTAGACCCGGTAGACGACTCCGTCGTAGGCCGCGTCACGGAAGTAGGCGCCGGAGGTGCCGTCCGCGACGGCGACGTCGCGGGCGGTGAGGTCGACGAACTCCGTCGACGGCCCGATCCGGACCGGGTCCGGCACGATCTGCAGCTGGGTGCTTCCGATCGCCAGCGGAGCAGTCGGGAAGCCCGGCTCTCCGTTGGCGTCCCTGAACTTGGCCTTGATGGCCGCGGCCACGCTCGGTGCCCGGTCGGCGGCCGCGACGAGCGCGCTGTCGATCTGGCCGCGAAGGTTGGCGTTCACGGCCGGATAGAGGACCACCGACACGAGCACCAGGGCGCCCGCGACCACGGAACCGCCGGCGATGGCCAGCCGGGTGCGCAGGTTCATGGTTCCTCGCGCAGGACATACCCCAGGCCGCGCACCGTCTGGATCAATCTGCTGCCGCCGTCCGCTTCGAGCTTGCTTCGCAGGTAGCTGATGTACACCCACAGCGCGTTCGACTCGGGGCCGAAGTCGTAGCCCCAGACGGACTCGAAGATCTGGGTCCGGCTCAGCACCCGGCCGGGGTTGCGCAGGAACAGCTCCAGCAGGGACAACTCCGTCTTGGTCAGATCCAGGCGCCGGCCGGCGCGCTCGGCCCTGCAGCCGCTGACGTCCAGATCGACGTCGGCGAAGCGCAGCACTTCGGCCCTGGCGCCGCTGCGCCGGAGCAGGGCTCTCAGCCGGGCCCGCAGCTCCTCCAAGGCGAAGGGCTTGGTCAGGTAGTCGTCGGCCCCCGCGTCGAGCCCGGCGACCCGGTCGACGACCAGGTCGCGGGCTGTGAGCATCAGGATCGGCGTGTCGTGCCCGCCCGTGCGCAGCGCCCGGCACACCTCCAGCCCGTTCGGTTCGGGCATGAGGACGTCGAGCACCACCGCGTCCGGGCGGAACACGCCGTGCTCGGCGAGGGCGGACGCCCCATCGGCGGCGGATGACACGTCATAGCCGTCCCGGCGCAACGCATGCTCCAGGGACCGCCGCACAGCCGGGTCGTCGTCCACCACGAGTATCCGCATGGTCGCCCATCCTCACCCTCGATGCCGCAGTTGTGTGAGACGCGGTGGCTGTCAGCCCTGGCTCAGTGACCGCTTCAGGTCGCGTAACGCGGCTTCGAGCCGGTCGGAGCCCACCCCGAGCGAGGCGGCGATGTCACCGAAATCCCTGGACGTCGGGCGGACTCTGTCCGACGCCACCAGAGCGGCCAGAGCGGCCTTGGCCTTGGCTTGACCGACACCGAGCGCCGCGGCCAAAGACGCCGCCGCGGCGTCGGTGGTGAACGGCGAGTCCTGCGAACCATCTTGGGCCTTTGGGCCCGCGCTGTCAGGCTTGCCCTGATTGTCGCCACCGGATGCGGGCTTGGCGACGATCGGTCCCAGAGCATCCCGAACCTGCGAGACCGGCAGTTCCAGGCCGGCCGCGACCGCCGCGACGAAGGCATCCGGCGTGAGGTCGGCCGAGCCGGCCGGCGTCGTCTTGGCCGCGACCAGCGCGGCGTCGAGCCGCTCGGTCGTCACCCCGACCTTCGCCGCGATCGCGGCCAGATCGGCGTCCGCATCCGCCCCGGCCCTCGCGCCTGGCTTGATCGTCGCGTCGTCGGATTTCACCGCGCCGGGTGTCGGGGCCGGACCGGCCGCCGCGGCCGTACCGCTCGCGGCCAGCGTGGTGAGCGTGATCGCGGCCACGACCAGTCGTGTGCGTTTCACCATCGTGATGCCTTTCGTCCACGAAGCGCGCCGGACGATTACCGGCGTCCTGGCGACAACGCAAACATCGCGGCCTCTGGCGTGGTTTCAGCCAACTTTAGAGGTTCCTTAGAAGGGCCGCGTTGTCCCAAGCGAGCGATCGATCGGTCATGTCGCCGACGATAACGCCGCACGGCGAACAGCCACCGGTCTGAACGAGACGGCCACGCGACGCGCGTACGCCGGCGACAGCTGATCGCTGTCCCTGCGGGGTGGGTGGTGGGCGAGCTGGTCGGGAGGGGCTGGACGAGCCCATTGGGAGGGGGCGGCCGGGCCGGGGTCATTCGCGGGGGAGTTCCGCGCTCACGATGGTCGGGCCGCCGGGCGGACTGTCCACCTGGAACCGGCCGTCCAGCGCGGCGACCCTGCGGGCCAGCCCGGACAGGCCGCCACCGCCGGGGTCGGCGCCGCCCCGCCCGTCGTCGCGCACCCGCACGACGATCGTGTCGCCGTCCTCCACGATCTCCACCCGCACCTGCCCCGCCGCCGCATGCTTGGCGGCGTTCGTCACGGCCTCCCGTACGACGAAGTAGATCGCCGTCTCGACCTCGCCGGGCGGGCGGGCGGCGAGGCCGTACGCGACCGTGACGGGCATTCCGGCCCGCTCGGCGACGGCGGACAGGGACTCGCGCAGCCCGAGCGTGTCGAGCTCGGCCGGGTAGACCCGCCAGGCGACCTCGCGCAGCTCGCGCAGGGCCTCCTGCGCCTCCTCGTGGGCCTGATGAAGCAGGTCGTCGAGGAGCTGGGGACTCCGCCCGCGCCGGGCCCGCCCGATCAGCACGGCGAGGGCGACCAGCCGCTGCTGCACGCCGTCGTGCAGGTCGCGTTCGATCCTGCGCCGCTCCTGGTCGACCGCGCTCACGATGCCGGCGCGGGTCCTGGCCGGCTCGTCGATGCTCCATCGCCCACCCGGCGATTCCTCCGATTTCGGTGCTGTTCATGCGGATTGACGCTAGAAGCCGGGTGGTGCGGTCACCATGAGGGGCGCCGCCGGGCTTCCTACGGTGCGCCTCACATCAGGGGTGCCGAAAACCGCAGCTCCGGACGGTCATCCACAGGCTGTGGATATCGGCGTGCCGCTCGGCCGCCGGTCCTCCAGGGAGGCGGCCGGAATGCGCCGGAAGATGATGAGCATCACCTCGCCATGCAGTACGGCGTCGGCCGCTCCACCCTCCGCCGCATCGTTCACGGGCCGGGGAACGATCGGAGACGACCAACGCATCGTTCGCGCCTGCCCCGAGATCAGAGCTGCATGAGCTTGCAGACCAGGGCAGTGAGCTGGGCGCGTTCGCCGGTGGTGAGAGGGGCGAATGCTTCTTCCAGGTAGGAGGAGACGGTGCTCTCGGCCTCGGCGAGGCGTTCGCGGCCCTTGTCGGTGATGGTGACGGCGTAAGAGCGGCGATCGTCGGGGTTGCGTTCGCGGCGGACGAATCCGGACTGCTCCAGGTCGTCGCACACGTTCACCATGACGCTGCGGTCGATCCGCAGTTCCTCGCTGAGCGCCTGCTGGGAGCAAGGGCCGACGGCGTCGAGCATCTTCAGCACCAGGTGCTGGCCGACGCCGAGGCCGTGCCGGGTGGCGTGGGCGTCGGCGGCGCGGGCCAGGTACGCCGAGGCGCGGCACATCGCGATGTCCGGGCGTTCGGCCGCCAGCGTCGGGAAGTACGCCGGCCGGGCGGGCTTGGAAGGCATGGGTCTCCTGCATTGTCGACCCGTCCGAGGCTACCAGGGCCATCTGTCAGGCGATTGTTTGACAGCAGATTGTTTGTGAGAATACGGTTTCGTCTTGCTGTAGATCATCTGCTCAAAGACGGAGGGCTCTGGTGATGCGTTCCGACCGCCGGGCGGCGGCGGCCCTGATCCTGCTGTGCGCAGCGGCGTTCCTTACCGCCGGATCCTTCTCGCTGCTCGGCGTGCTCATCGCCTGCCTCGGCCTGCGAGCCGGCGTCGAACCCGCGGCCGGCGAACCGGCGACCACCGCACCGACCTCCACACGCGCATGAGGAGCATGACGATGACCCTCAACCTGACCCCCGACGAACTGCTGTCCACCACCCGGGCCGTCCGCAAGCGGCTCGACTTCGACCGGCCCGTCCCGCGCGAGCTCATCGAGGAATGCATCGACCTGGCCACCCAAGCACCCACCGGACGCAACCGGCAACGCTGGCACTTCATCGTGGTCACCGAGCCGTGCCTGCGCCGCAAGGTGGGCGACATCTTCCGCCGCGCGCTCGCCGTCGCGGAGGGCCAACCACTGAACGAACACGACCTCCGCCGCATGAACCACGCTCCGCGCTCCACCCAGGGCGTGTTCGAGGGGCTACGGCACCTGACCGACAACATCCACCGCGTCCCGGCGTTCGTCATCCCCGCCATCGAAGGACGCACCGATCACGCCTCGGCGGCCGTCCAATCCGGCACATGGGGATCCATCCTGCCCGCGACCTGGAGCTTCATGCTCGCCGCCCGCGCCCGCGGCCTCGGCACCACATGGACCACCGCCCAGGGACCCCTCGAACGCGAGCTCGCCGCCACCCTGGGCGTCCCCTACGACGAGGTCATGCTCGCCGCGTTCATCCCGCTCGCCTACACGATCGGCACCGACTTCAAACCCGCGCGCCGCATCCCACGTGACCAGGTCCTGCACTGGGAAGGATGGTGAACGCCCGGCCACCAGGCCGACCATCTGACCCGAGCCGCAAAGGCCGCGGACCCACTGCCGGTTCGCGAACGTCCGTGTCCCGCCGCGTCGGGGCCGGAGCCAGGTTCAGAGGTCGTCCTTCGGCGTCTGGGACAGCACCCGGTCGGCGGTCGCCGTGACCACCGCCGCGGCGGCCGAGATGTCCCTGACCTGCTCCGCGGGGAGGCCCCGCAGCACCTTTTCCAGCGTTTCCAGGTCGGCCTGGTAGGCCGCCGCCATCGCGGCCTGGGCCTTGGCGGTGCGCCCCGCCTGCTCCACCGCCTTGCCGAGTGCCCGGCCGGCGCGTTCGACGGCCCTGGCCGCCTCGATCGCCGCCTTCTCAAGATTTCTCGCCCACTCGGGCGGCTGGTCGTTCATCGACGTCCTCTGCGTGAGGGTGGTTCCGCGGGCACGGATCGCCCGCGGAGCGGGCTGCATCAGGGCCTTAATGCCCTCCCTGCGGCCTCTACACCCCACAGCCCATGCTTTCGCAGATCTCCGCACCAGCACCGGAGGGCCCCCGCGCAGTGCGGCGCGCGGAGGCCCCGGATCACGAACCGATGCCGGAAAAGGTCAGCCGCAGTGCTCGAAGGGGCTGTCGTAGGTGTTCGAGCCCGCCTTGCCACCCCATTTAACGCACTTGTCCGCCGCTGCCGCCCGTACCGGCCCGGCGTAGTAGCCGAAGTTGCCCGAGTCGGTCACCCGGCTCTTGCCCTGGACCTCCAGGTACGCGGTGGTCGCGGTGGGCGTGCCCAGCGAGGTCTTCTTCAACGTGACGACGCAGTTGTAGCCGTTGCCGGAGTTGTAGAGCAGATAGACGGAGCCCGCCGTGCCGAGGCCGGCCGAGTCGATCACCGAGTAACCGTCGCCGCACACCTGCTCCGGCGTGTACGGGTTCCCGGTGCCGCCGCCGCCCGTGACGTACTGCATGTACGTGGTCCAGTTCCAGTTGGGCCCGGGATCGGTGTGGTCGGTGCCGGGGACCTGGGAGTGCCCCACGATGTGCGACCGGTCGGTGGGGATGCCGTACCGCGCGGCGATGGAGCGCACGAGGGCGGCCGAGGAGCGGTACATCGCGTCGGTGAACCACGACGCGTTGTCGACGTATCCCTCGTGCTCGATGCCGACGGAGTGGTGGTTGTAGTCGGAGTTGCCCGCGTGCCAGGCCCGGTCCTTCTCCCGCACCATCTGGGTGATCGCGCCGTCGGACGACCGTACGACGTAGTGCGCGGACACCTGGGCGGCGGGGTTCTGGAACCAGGAGATCGTCCCGGCGTACGAGCCCTGGGTGACGTGGATGACGATGCGGTCGATGGAGTCGCTCGCCGGCCGGTCGGACACGGCGTAGTTGGCGCTGCTGGCGGCCACCCACGTCGCGCCGGGGTAGTCGACGGCCGCCGCGGCGAGCGTGCGGTTGTTCTCCGGCAGGCCGAGGTCGCGGGCGTTCGCGAGGGCTCCCCGGTCGGGATGCGCCGGACGGGCGGCCACCGTGATCGTCTCGCCCGCCGGCGTCCGCGCGGTGAACCCGGCCGACAGCAGGTCGTAGACGGCGTCGGCGTACAGCCGGGCGACCTCGGGCGTGCTCGCCCCGCCGTAGCGCGCGACGGCGGTGTACCAGCGGTCGGAGTCGGCGCGGGCGGCGGCGTCCAGGCCCAGGGCGTCGGCCCTGGCCCGCAGGACGGCCGCCGCGCCCGCCACGTTGGCCGTGTCGTCGGCCTTGAGCGAGGCGACCGGCGCTCCGGTGAGCTTTGCCGCCTCCTCCAGGGTGTGCAGCGTGGGGTTGCTGACCAGGTGCGCCACGCCGTAGCCGCCGCTCGCGCTCGGCCTGCCGCCGTGGCCGTCGAGGTGGGTCTCGGCGTAGGCGAGCGCGACGAGCAGGTCGCGGGGGACGCCGTGGGCCGCCGCCGCCTGCGTGAAGGCGGTGGCGAGCGGGCCCTCGGCGGCCGAGGCAGGCCCGGCCGAGGCGGGTCCGGCTGAGGCGGGTCCGGCTGAGGCAGGCCCGGCCGGGACGAGCCCGGCCAGGCACAGCAGGAGCGTCACGACGCCCGCGGCGGTCAGGGCCGCACATCGGGGCGCGCGGACGATCGGGGATGCGGTCATGGGGATCAGCCGCAGTGCTCGAAGGGGCTGTCGTAGGTGTTCGAGCCCGCCTTGCCGCCCCACTTGACGCAGGTGCCGGCGGCCGAGGCGCGCACCGGTCCGGCGTAGTAGCCGAAGTTGCCCGAGTCGGTCACCCGGCTCTTGCCCTTGACCTCCAGGTAGGCGGTGGTCGCGGTGGGCGTGCCCAGCGAGGTCTTCTTCATCGTGACGACGCAGTTGTAGCCGTTGCCGGAGTTGTAGAGCAGATAGACGGTGCCCGCCGTGCCGAGGCCGGCCGAGTCGATCACCGAGTAGCCGCTGCCGCAGACCTCCTGCGGGGTGTAGGGGTTGGTCGATCCGCCGCCGCAGTTCTGCGAGGTCACGGTCTGCGCGGGGTAGCCGAAGGTGACCCCGTTGAACACCGCCTTCTGGATGTTGGCGGGGTAGGTCGTGTCGCTCGTGCGCACCTCGTAGTGCAGGTGCGGGGAGATGTTGTTGCCCGGCTTGCTGGTGTTGCCGACCTCGCCGATCTTCTGCCCCTGGTTCACGTGGGCCCCCTCGCCCACCGAGCGCACGCTCAGGTGGGCGTAGTAGGTGAACCAGCCGCCACCGTGGTCGATCTTGATGAGGTTGCCGAAGCCGTTCGTCGAGCCCTGGTGGGCCGAGATGACGACGGTGCCGGCCGCCGCGGCCACGACCGTGTCGCCGTAGTCGGCGTCGGCCGTGCTGCCCCGGTTGAAGTCGATCTCGTACGACTGGTGGGCGCTGCTCGCGCTGGAGTTGCCCGTCCACGTCTGGCCACAGGGGAACGGCATCTGGAAGTTCGGGCGCGCACCCGCTGCGGAGGCCGCCGGGGCGGTGGCGGTGCCGAACGCGAGGCCCAGGACCAGCGCGAAACCCGCCGTGACAAGCGATTTGAGTCTCATGACCAAAAGAGTCGGAATCTGCCGCACAAAAAACATCAAGAGTTGGGTACAAAGACTGCGCGAGTCATGGCGAACCGGTCCTTCGAGGAGCAACACGGTCATGACAGTCGATCGGCCTATGTTCAGCGTGCTCGGTCCCCTGGAGGTCCGCCTGCCGGGCACGGCGCCACGGCTCGGCGGGCCGAAGCCCCGCATGCTCCTGGCCACCCTTCTCCTCCACGCCAACCACACCGTCGGCGGCGACGTGCTCGCCGAGGTGCTGTGGCCGGACCACCGGCCGCGCTCGGCCGCGGCCAACCTCCGCACGTACGCGAGCGCGCTGCGCGCGGAGCTCGGGCCCGCCCCGGCTCGCATCCGGGCCATCGGGTCGGGGTACGCGATCGAGCTGCCGCCACATGAGCTCGACCTGCTGCTGTTCGAGGAGCGGGTGACCGCCGCGCGGGAGCGCCGGGCGCGGGGCCGGCCGGACGAGGCGGCCGGCCTGCTGGCACGGGCGCTGGCGCTGTGGCAGGGCGTCCCGCTGTCCGATCTGCCCGGCAGCCCGCTGTGGGACCGCAGGCTCGGACGGCTCGCGCAGGCACGGCTGCGCGCCGCGGAAGACCTGGTCGAGCTGCTGATGGCGGCCGGAGAGTACGGCGAGGCGGCCGGGGAGCTGCGCGCCCTGCTCGCCGACCATCCTTTCCGCGAGGACCTGTGGGGCAGGCTCATGCTGGCCCTGCACTGGTCGGGACGGCAGGGTGAGGCGCTGCGCGCCTTCGGCACGATCCGCGAACACCTCGTGAGCGAGCTCGGCGTCGGGCCGGGGCCCGAGCTGCGCCGGGCGCACGCTGCAGTGCTCGCCGGGGAGCCGCCCCCACGACCACCCGCCAAGCACGGCCTCATCGTCAAGCCCATCAAGCCCGCCACCCGTTCCGGCGGCGGCGCTCACCCCGTCGTGCCGCGTCAGCTGCCGCCGGACCTGGTGGACTTCACCGGGCGGGCCGCCGAGGTCGCGGCGCTGACCCGGGCGCTCGCCCCGGGCGGGGTCGCCGTCGTCACCGGGCCGCCGGGCGTCGGCAAGACCGCGCTCGCGGTGCGCTGCGCCCACGCCGTCCGCGAGGCGTACCCGCACGGCCAGCTCTTCCTGTCGCTCGGCGGCACCGACCCGCGGGACGGCGCGGCGGGATCACCGGCGGAGCCGGGAGAGCTGCTGGCCGAGGCACTGCGTGCGCTGGACGCGGCGGAGCCGCTGCCGCCCACCGTTCACGAGCGCGCCGCGCTCTACCGCACGCTGCTCGCCGTACGGCCGATGCTGGTCGTGCTCGACGACGCGGCGGGCGCCGCGCAGGTGGGGCCGCTGCTGCCGGGCGGCGGCAGCGCCGTCGTCGTCACCGGCAGACGCCGCATCACCGAACTGCCCGGCGCCGCCCGTATCGACCTGGACGTCCTGCCCCAGGCGGAGGCGCTGGAGCTGCTGACGGCGATCGTCGGCGCGGAGCGGCTGGAGCGGGAGCCGGAGGAGGCCGCCGCCATCGTGCGGGCCTGTGGCCGGCTGCCGCTCGCGATCCGGGTGGCCGGGGCGCGGCTGGCCGCCCGTCCCGGCTGGTCCCCGGCCGTGCTGCGGCGGCGGCTCGACGACGAGACGGTCAGGCTCGCCGAGCTGCGCGCCGGCGATCTGGTGGTGCGGGAGTCCTTCGACCGCAGCTATCGCCTGCTGCCCGACGACGCCGCGCGCACGTTCCGGGCGCTCGGACTGCTCGGCACCCGGCCGCTGCCCGGCTGGGTGGTCGACGCGGTGCTCGACCGGCACCGCAGCGACGCCGTGACCGACGTGCTGGTCGACGCGAACCTGCTGCGCCCGGTGGGCACCGATCCCCTCGGCCAGCCCCGATATCGGCTGCCCGACCTGCTGCGCGTCGACGCCAGGGACAAGGCGGGCGAGCTGGACATGCCGGCGCTGGCGCGCGTGGTCGCGGGCTGGACGGCCGCCGCGGAACACGCCACGGCCCGCCTGCCCACCACGGTCTTCCGCCTGACCTCGCCCGCCGCCCGGCGCTGGCGGCTGCCCGACGACGCCCTGCGCCGGGTCGGCGCCCATCCGGTCTCCTGGTTCGGCGCCGAGCACGAGACCCTGGTCGAGGCCGTACGGCTGGCCGCGGAGGCGGGGCTGACCGGCGCCGCCTGGGGCCTGGCGGCGGCGCTCGTGCCGTACTTCGACCTGCGCTGTCACCTCGGCGCGTGGGAGGAGACCCACCGCGTCGCCCTGGAGGCCGCCCGCGCCGCAGGAGACCGGGCGGGGGAGGCCGCCATGCTGCGCGGGCTCGGCCAGGTGGCCCTCTATCGGGACAGGTACGCCCAGGCGGCCGGCATGTTCCGCCGCTCCCGGCTGCTCTTCCGCATGCTCGGGGACGTCAGGGGCGAGGCCGTGTCGGTCTGCGGGCTGGGCGCGGTCGGCCAGTTCAGGGGCGACCACGTCGCCGCGGCCCGACACTTCCGCCGGGCCCTCGCGATGTTCGTGTCGCTCGACGACCGCTCCGGTGAGGCGTACGCGCGGCAGGCGCTCGGGCGCGGCTGCCTGAGCGCGGGCGACCTGAACGGCGCCGCCGACTGGCTCGGCGGCGCGCTGCGCATGGCGCGCGAGCTCGGGGACGCCCACCGGGAGGGCTGCGTGTCGCTCCAGATCGGCCGCCTGCACGACCTCGCGGGCGAGACCGGGCGGGCGATGCGCGCCCAGGGCCGGGCGCTGACGATCTTCGAGGGCTATGGCGACCGGCACTGCGCGGCGTACGCGATGCAGGGCCTGGGCGGGCTCCAGGCGGCCAGGGGCGACTGGCGGAACGGCTCGGCCCGGCTGGAAAGCTCGCTGGCGATCTTCCGGCAGCTCGGCGACCGGAGCGGGGAGGCGGCCACGCGGCGGCTGCTCGGCGAGCTGCACCGTTCGTCCGGGCGGCGCGCGCTCGCCCGCGGCTACCTCCACGCGGTCACGTCCCGGCGGGTGGTGGGCGACGCGGCGATATCTCGTGATTAGACCGGCATGAGCGGGGCATCAGAGGCGTCGTGGGTGGTGGATGGCTCTCCCGCTGGCCGGTGATCCGGCAGCTCAAGGGAGAGGACGGCAGAGGGCGGGCGGCGCGCTCGGCGCGTACGGACGCCCTGCGGCCCCGCGTCGAGGACGCCGAGACGGTCGCGCGGTCCGTCTGCCCCTACTGCGCGGTGGGCTGCGGCCAGCTCGTCTACGTCAAGGACGGCAGGGTCACCCAGATCGAGGGCGACCCCGCCTCGCCGATCTCGCGGGGGCGGCTGTGCCCGAAGGGATCGGCCAGCAAGCAGCTCGTCACCCACCCCGGCCGTCAGGCGACGGTGCTCTACCGCAGGCCGTACGGCACCGAGTGGGAGCCGCTCGACCTCGAAACCGCGATGGACATGATCGCCGACCGGGTCGTGCGGACCCGGCGCGAGACCTGGCAGCAGACGCACGAGGGGCGGGAGGTCAGGAGGACTCTGGGCATCGCCAGCCTGGGCGGGGCGACGCTCGACAACGAAGAGAACTACCTGATGAAGAAGCTCTACACCGCCCTCGGCGCGATCCAGGTCGAGAACCAGGCGCGCATATGACACTCCTCCACCGTCCCCGGTCTGGGGACCAGCTTCGGGCGTGGCGGCGCGACCCAGCCTCAGCAGGACCTGGCCAACGCCGACTGCATCGTCATCCAGGGCTCCAACATGGCCGAGTGCCATCCGGTGGGCTACCAGTGGGTGATGGAGGCGCGGGCGCGCGGCGCGAAGGTCTTCCACATCGACCCGCGCTTCAGCCGTACGAGTGCGACCGTGGACAGGTATCTGCCGATCCGGGCCGGTACTGACATCGTCCTGCTCGGCGCGCTGATCAACCACGTGCTGTCGAACGGGCTCGACTTCCGCGAGTACGTCCTCGCGTACACGAACGCCGCGACGCTGGTGAACCGGGACTTCCGCGACACCGAGGACCTCGACGGCCTGTTCTCCGGCTTCGACGAGGAGACCGGCAGGTATGACCCGTCGAGCTGGGCGTACGAGGGCGACGTGCCCGAGCAGGAGGAGCCGGTCGAGGGCGACGAGCGCCACGCGGAGGCGGCGGGGTCCGACTCGTACGGCGCGCGCGGCGCGGGCGCGAGCGCGACGCCGCCCCAGGACCCGACGCTGACCGACCCGCGGTGCGTCTACCAGATCGTCAAGCGGCACTACTCCCGCTACACGCCGGAGATGGTCGAGGAGCTGTGCGGCATCCCGCCCGAGCTGTTCCACGAGCTGGCCGAGGCGATCACGGCCAACTCGGGCCGCGAGCGGACCACGGCGTGGGTCTACTCGGTGGGCTGGACGCAGCACTCGGTCGGCGTGCAGTACATCAGGGCCGCCGCGATCCTGCAGCTCCTGCTGGGCAACATGGGCCGGCCGGGCGGCGGCATCATGGCGCTGCGCGGCCACGCGAGCATCCAGGGCTCCACCGACATCCCGACCCTGTTCAACCTGCTGCCGGGCTACATCGCGATGCCGCACGCCCACCGGCACGAGGGCTTCGACCACTACCTGGAACGCGAGGGCGCCGACACCGGCTGGTGGGGCAACCGGCGGGCGTACGTCGTCAGCCTGCTCAAGGCGTGGTGGGGCGACGCGGCGACGGAGGCCAACGACTACTGCTTCGACTACCTGCCGCGCCTCACCGGCGACCACGGCCACTACGCGACCGTGATGGGCCAGATCGACGGCACGGTCAAGGGCTACTTCGTCGTGGGCGAGAACCCGGCGGTCGGCTCGGCCAACGGCAGAGCGCAGCGGCTGGGCCTGGCCAACCTCGAATGGCTGGTGGTCCGCGACCTCGTGCTGGTCGAGACCGCGACGTTCTGGAAGGACGCGCCCGAGATCGAGACGGGCGAGCTGCGCACCGAGGAGATCGGCACCGAGGTCTTCTTCATGCCCGCCGCGAGCCATGTGGAGAAGGAGGGCACGTTCACCAACACCCAGCGGCTGCTGCAGTGGCGAGAGAAGGCCCTCGACCCGCCCGGCGACTGCCGCAGCGACCTGTGGTTCTACTACCACCTCGGCAAGCGGATCAGGCAGCGGCTCGGCGACGACGACATCGACCGGCCGGTCAAGGAGCTGACCTGGGACTACCCGGAGGTCGGCGCGCAGCGCGACCCCGACGCCGCGGCCGTGCTGCGCGAGATCAACGGCCGGGCCGCCGACGGCCGCCTGCTGGCGTCGCTGCGTGAGCTGAAGCCCGACGGCTCGACGAGCTGCGGCTGCTGGATCTACTGCGGGGTGTACGCCGACGGGGTCAACATGGCGGCCCGGCGCACCCCCCACACCGAGCAGGGCCCGGTCGCGCTCGAATGGGGCTGGGCCTGGCCGGCCAACCGGCGCGTCCTCTACAACCGCGCCTCGGCCGACCCCCAGGGCCGCCCGTGGAGCGAACGCAAGAAGTACGTCTACTGGGACGGCGCCAAGTGGACCGGGCCGGACGTGCCCGATTTCGAGGAGGACAAGGCGCCCGACTACGTGCCGCCCGAGGGGGCCAAGGCCGAGCACGCGCTGGCCGGCACCGACCCGTTCATCATGCAGTCGGACGGCAGGGGCTGGCTGTACGTCCCGTCCGGCCTGTCCGACGGGCCGCTGCCCGCCCACTACGAGCCGCACGAGTCGCCCGTGCGCAACGCGCTCTACGGTCAGCAGGCCAACCCGGCCCGCCGCACCATCGACCACCCGGAGAACCCGTACAACCCGGCGCTGTCGCCCCGGTTCCCGTACGTCTACACGACGAGCAGGCTCACCGAGCACCACACGACGGGCGCCATGAGCAGGCCCCTGCCGTACCTGGCGGAGCTCCAGCCGGAGGCGTTCTGCGAGATGTCGCGGGAGATGGCCGAGGAGCTCGGCCTGGACAACGGCGACTGGGCGACGATCGTCACCGCGCGCACCGCGATCGAGCTGCGCGTGCTCGTCACCGGCCGCGTACGGCCCCTGCGGCTCAACGGGAAGGTCGTCCACCAGATCGTCATGCCGTACCACTGGGGATACAGCAGCGGCGGGGTGATCACCGGGGACGTCGTCAACGACCTGCCGTCGATCGTGCTCGACCCGAACGTCTACATCCAGGAGAGCAAGGCCGGCACCTGCGACGTCCTGCCCGGACGCCGCCCGCGCGGCCCGGCGCTGCTCGACCTGATCGAGAGGTATCGCCATGGCTGAGCGGGTGGGGTTCTTCACCGACACGTCCATCTGCATCGGATGCAAGGCCTGCGAGGTGGCCTGCAAGGAGTGGAACGACGTGCCCGACGACGGGTTCGTGTTCCGGGCCACCTCCTACGACAACACCGGCGCGCTCGGCGCGAGCACCTGGCGGCATGTCGCGTTCATCGAGCAGGACGGCCGGTGGCTGATGTCGTCCGACGTGTGCAAGCACTGCACCCACGCCGCCTGCCTCGACGTCTGCCCCACCGGCGCGTTGTTCCGCACCGAGTTCGACACCGTCGTCGTCCAGCCCGACGTCTGCAACGGCTGCGGCTACTGCGTGCCCGCCTGCCCGTACGGCGTGATCGACCGCAGGCAGGACGACGGCCGGGCCTGGAAGTGCACGCTCTGCTACGACCGCCTGCGCGGCGGCATGGAGCCCGCCTGCGCCAAGGCGTGCCCGACGAAGTCCATCCAGTTCGGGCCGCTCGACGAGCTGCGGCAGCGGGCCGAGGAACGGGTCGAACGGCTGCACGCCGAGGGCGCGACCGAGGCCCGGCTGTACGGCGCGGACCCGGACAACGGGGTGGGCGGCACGGGTGCCTTCTTCCTCTTGTTGGACGAGCCCGAGACGTACGGCCTGCCGCCCGATCCCGTGGTGACCACCCGTGACCTGCCCGCGATGTGGCGCTGGGCCGGCGGCGCCGCGCTCGCCGTGGCCGCCGGAGTGGCCGTCTCGTTCGTACGGAGAAAGCCGTGACACCGCCTGCGGAGCAGGACATGAGGCTTCGTGGGGAGCAGGACAAGACGCTTCGTGTGGAGCAGGCCGTGACACGCGGCGCGGAGCAGGACGTGATCGTTTCTGTGGGGAGGACCTGATGCCGAGGCGGCGCGACGAGATGGTGCCGGACGCCGAGTTCCGGTCCTACTACGGCCAGCCGGTCATCAAGCAGCCCCTCTGGCACGAGCCCCACATGCCGGCGTACCTCTATCTGGGCGGGCTGTCCGGCGCGGCGGGCGTGATGGCGGCGGCCGCCCGCCTCACCGGGCGGGATCGGCTGGGGCTGGCCGCCCGCATGGCCGCCTTCGCCGGGGCGGGCGCCGGAACCGTCTTCCTCGTGGCCGAGCTGGGCAGGCCGATGCGCTTCCTCAACATGCTGCGGGTGTTCAAGCTCACCTCGCCGATGAGCGTCGGCTCGTGGACGCTGGCCGCCCACAGCGGGCTGGCCGGAGTCGCGGCGGGCTCCGCGGTGACCGGCCTGCTGCCCCTCGCGGGCGACGCCGCGTCGGTCGCGAGCGGCCTGAGCGGCGTGGCGATGGCCACCTACACGGCCGTCCTGCTGGCCGACACCGCCGTCCCCGCCTGGCACGAGGGCATGCGCGAGCTGCCGTTCCTGTTCGCCGGGAGCGCGCTCGCCTCGGCGGGCGCGGCCGTCATGCTGACCACGCCCCGGGCGCTGGCGGGGCCCGCCCGCACCGCCGCGGCGGGCGCCATGGCCGAGATCGTCGCCGGCGGGCTGCTGGAGCACCGCCTCGGCCTGGTCGGCGAGCCGTACCGGACGGGCAGGGCGGGCAGGCTCATGCGGGCCTCCCGCGTGCTCACCCTCGGCGGCGGCCTGCTCGCCACGGTCGCCGGGCGGAGCCGGGCCCTCACCGCGCTGTCCGCAGTGGCGATCACGGCCGGAGCGCTGTGCACCCGGTTCGGCGTGCTGGCGGCGGGCCGGGCCTCGGCCAGGGACCCCAAGTACACCGTCGTGCCACAGCGTGACCGCCTCGACGCGGGCCGCCCCGCCTCTGTCCCCGGCCGCTGAAAATGGTTGGAGAGACGATCGGCGAGCCTGGTAGCGTGCCGGTGACCGTGACCGGCCGAGGAGGTGAGACCCATGAACGCAGGAACGACGTGGGTGCTCCCCCTTCCCGTCACGGCCGGGTGATCGACGTAGGTGTCGCCGGGAGCGCCAAGACTCTCCCGAAAGGCAACACCTGTGCACTCTCTGCGGTTCACCGCCGAGTCGTCCTCGGACGGCGTGATCGAACGTGATTTCACCGTGGGCGACGTCCCCGGAGTCCTCTGGTCGCCGGCTCCCGGCACCGGCCGCGCGCCTCTGGTCCTGATGGGCCACGGCGGCGGCAACCACAAGAAGCATCCGGCGATGGCCGGCCGCGCCCGCCTCCTCGTGACCGTCTGCGGCTTCCACGTCGCCGTCATCGACGCGCCCGGGCACGGCGACCGGCCGCGTACGGCGCACGACGAGCAGGAGATCGCCGAGCTGTTCCGGGCCAGGGCGGCGGGCGAGCCGGAAGGACCGATCGTCGTCCGCTACAACGCCCATTTGGCGGAGCTCGCCGTGCCCGAATGGCGGGCGGCACTGGACGCGCTCCAGGAGCTTCCGGAGATCGGCTCCGACGGGCCGGTCGGCTACTTCGGCATCAACATGGGCACCGCGATCGGCGTACCGCTGGTGGCGGTCGAACCCAGGATCACGGCCGCGGTCTTCGGCCAGCACTGGCCCGACGTCCTGATCGAGAAGGCGAAGCAGATCACCGTACCGATCGAGTTCGACATGCAGTGGGACGACGAGCACATCCCGCGCGAGGCCGCTCTCGCCCTGTTCGACGCCTTCGCCTCGAAGGAGAAGACGCTGCACGGCAACGCGGGCAGGCACAAGGAACTGCCCAGGTTCGAGGCCGACAGCGCGGTCCGCTTCTTCGCCCGGCACCTTCGCCGACCGGCCTGACGTACGGTCGCGGCGTCCGGGAATCCGGGCGCCGCGACCCCGGGCACCGCCCTGTCACGGCTCAGGCGGGAGCGGCTGCTGGACCCTCCATCACGCCGCGGGCGGCCAGGCCGATGAGGTGCCGGAAACGTCCCGTCGGCGAGGTGGGCCGGCGGGACGTTCGGATGGGATGGTCACCGCCTGCGGCGAGTCGTGTGTCAGTTCGGCGTGATGATCACCGGGGTGTCGTCCCCGGCGTGCACGTCGTCCATGCCCTTACCGGGCTTCTTGGGCGGGGGGCACGTGGCGTGCACCGGCTTGCCGTCGACGTAGGTCTTCTCGTCGCTCGTGCCGAACCCGCCGCCCTCGCCCTTCTTGTGCACGATGCAGATGACGCCCTTGCCGGGCAGCGGGAGCTTCTGGCAGCGAGCGCTCTGCTTGTTCTTCGGGATCTCCTTGCCGTCCACGAAGACCCTGCCGATCCTGGTCTTGACCCTTCTGATCGTGTCCCCTCTGAACGTGCCGCCCTTCTTGTGCACCATGCAGACGACGCCCTTGCCGGGCAGCGGGAGCTTCTCGCAGAGGGTCTTCAGCTCACTCTTCGAGACCTCCTTGCCGTTCACGAAGACCCTGCCGTCCTTGTCGACTTTGACGGTGGTCTTGCCCTTCTCCGCGGCCGTCGGCCCACCCTTCACGGCGCAGACGACCCCCGGCTTCGGGGCACCGGTGGAGGTCGCGGACGCGGCCGTGCTGCCGCCGATGCCGAGGCCCACCGTCATGATGACCCCCGCGAGGATCATGCTCCTCTTCCTCATTCTCTGGTCACTCCCTGGATCGGCCTGCCCGTGGGGCCGGCCGTGATCGGTTGACGGAACGCTCAGGAGTTTGGGCTCCCCTACCTGAAGCGACCCTGAAGAGGCAAAGACGATCTTCATGTTTCTCTTAGGTGCGCACCTTCACCCTGTTGAGGTGCGCCTACTTCTGGTGGAAGACGAACGCAGGCTGACCGAGCTGCTCAAAGACGGCCTGACCAAAGAGGGCTTCGCGGTCGATCTCGCTCACGACGGGCGCGAGGGCCTGTGGATGGCGACCGAGCATTCGTACGACGTGATCGTGCTGGATGTGATGCTGCCGCTGCTGCACGGCTACGGAGTCTGCGCGAAGCTGCGGGAGGCCGGAAACTGGACGCCGATCCTCATGCTGACCGCGAAGGACGGGGAGTACGACGAGGCGGAGGCGCTGGACATCGGCGCGGACGATTATCTGACCAAGCCGTTTTCGTACGTCGTATTGCTGGCGCGGCTGAGAGCACTGGCCCGGCGCAAGGTGCGGGAGCGGCCGACGACGCTGACCGTCGGGGACCTCCGGGTCGATCCGGCGGGGCTGAAGTGCAGTCGCGGGGACGTGCAGATCGCGTTGACGCCCAAGGAGTTCGCGATCCTGCACTGCCTGGCGCGGCACGCGGGCGAGGTGGTGACCAAGGCCGAGCTGCTCGCCCAGGCATGGGACTTCGCGTACGACGGCGATTCGAACGTCGTCGAGGTCTACATCAGCGCGCTGCGCCGCAAGATCGACAAACCGTTCGGACGGACGACGCTGAAGACCGTGCGGGGCGTGGGCTACCGGCTGGAGGGCTGACATGGGAGTGCGTCTGAGCACGACGCTGACGGCCACCGCGGCGGTGGCGGCGGCGCTCTGCCTGGCCTCGATCGCGCTTTTCACCGCGCTGGACTCGAGCCTGACGGCCTCCACCAAGGAGCTGGCGGCGAACGACGCCAAGAAACAGATGCAAATACTGAAGGCGGAGTCGGGGCCGGGTGGCGTGGTGGACGAAAAGGGAACGGTGCCACCGTTCGAAAAGGGAACGGCGCCACCGCTCGGAAAAGGAGTGGTGCCGCCGGGAGAGAAGGGACCGATGCCGGGCTCGGCCGCCACCGGCGAAGACGACGGCCCGCCCGACGAGGCCGTGCTCGTGGTCAGACGGACGTTCGAGACCGAGGAAGGCCCGGTCACCGTCACCGGAAGAGCCTCCAGGGCACCCGCCCTGGCGGCGATGACCACGCTCAGGAACCTGCTGATCTGGGGGGTGCCGGCGCTCCTCGCGGTGGTCGCGCTGTTCACCTGGATGGCGGTCGGCCGAGTGCTCCGCCCGGTCTCGGCGATCAGGTCGAAGGTCGCCGACATCACCGCGAACGGCCTGCACGAACGCGTGCCGGAGCCGGACACCCGGGACGAGATCGCGGCACTGGCCCGCACCGTCAACGCGACCCTCGACCGGCTGCAGACCTCCGTCGACGCGCAGCGGCAGTTCGTCGCCGACGCCGCACACGAACTGCGCAGCCCACTGGCGATCCTGCGAACCCGGCTGGAGCTGGCCCGGCCCGCCGAAAAGGCGCTGGCGACCGCGGCACTGGACGATGTCGCACGCCTCCAGTCCCTTGCCGCCGACCTCCTCCTGCTGGCCCGGCTCGACGCGGGCGAACCCCTGTCGCGGGCCGAGGAACTCGACCTGGCCCAGGTGGTCGCCGAGGAGGCCGTCCGCAAACGCCCTCGTCCGGACGTCCACGTGCACCTTGACCTCACCCCTGACCTGCTCCTCGACGGCTCCGCCGATCAACTCCGCCGTCTTGTGGCGAACCTCGTCGACAACGCGGTCCGCCACGCCTCCACGTCGGTCCACGTCACCCTCACGTCGTCGGGCGACCACGCGGTCCTCGACGTCGTGGACGACGGCCCCGGCATCCCTCCGGAACACCACACCACCGTCTTCGACCGATTCACCCGCCTGGACCACGCCCGCACCCGGGACACGGGAGGCTCAGGGCTGGGGCTGCCGATCGCCAGGGATATCGCGCGGGCTCACGGGGGGACCCTCCAGGTGGTTCCGCACAGCCCGGGCGCGAGGCTACGTGCGGTCTTCCCGTTGTCCGGACGGCCTGTCGCGTACCCGCCGGGTGACCTCGCCGTGCGGGCCCGCGTGTAGGAGGCACGGACGGCCGGGCCGGTCAGCGGGTCTTGGGGAAGGCGGCGCGGGGGCCGGAGCCGTTGAGGATGAACGCGACCGCGACCAGGGGCAGGACGCTCACGGCCTGCAGCACGGCGTACCACATCGGGCAGATGCCGGGGATCAGGTCGACGCCGATGATCGCGATCGGCATCGTGACGGTGATGACGCGCATACGCTCGAAGCTGCGCCGCGAGCCCTGCGAAGCACGCGCGATCATCCGGTGGAGCATCGGGGCGATGGCGAGCAAGATGGCGGCCCTGGCCCACATGAACGGGGTGCCCGGGTGATCGGCGATCGACATCACGACGACCGTCGCGAGTGTGACGGCGCAGATCACGCCGGAGAGCGTGACGCACTTCCTCGCCAGGTCGAAGGCCTTGTGGGCGTGGGTGTTGTCGATGGTGGTCATGTCTTTTCCTCCTTGTTGTCGTGATCTCGACGCTAGGGAGGGCATGGGCGGCGCGGTATGCGTCTGGACGTACGGAGGGGTGGGGCCAGACCCACTCCCGGGCCGAGCCGATGGTGACCAGGCTCCGCGCGGTGCACAGTGGAGACACCACGCCGGATCGGCGCATTTCGGGACACATCGGGGACCGGGGTCATGGAGCACGAAGGAACAAGGATGCGACAGCCGCTGTCGTGGGCGGCGAGCGCCGCCGTGGGATTCGTGCGATCGTGCGTCGTGCTGGTCGTGAGCATGCTGGTCCCGGCCGTGTGGGCCGCCGCCGCAGGGCTGTGGATGTGGTGGTGGGGCGGCAACCCGTGGCCGGCGATAGCGCCGGTCCTGTGGGCGTCCGTCGGCACGCTCGCCCTGGCGCGCCCGGTCTGCCGGATGACCCGTTCCCTCGTGGCGAAGTGGACGGGCACCGTCATTCCGCCCGGATATCGGCAGGCCGGGCCGGTGGTGCGCATGTCGACCGGATATTGGTGGAACGGATTCTCCTACGAGCGCACCAGCCGGGACGCGCGCCGGGACCAGCGGATGCGGCTCTGGCGGAGCGATCCCGCCACCTGGCGTGACCTGCGCTTCGCACTGATCGCCCCGTTCACCATGGGGCTGGTCGCGGCCGTCCCACCGGCCGGAGTCGTGGTGGCGGTCGTCGGGTTCGCTCACCCGGCGCCCTCCATGCGCCTCATCGGGGTGCTCGGCGTGGTCGTGGCGGCCTGCGCCGCGCCGTACGCCTGGCGGCCGGTCCGCCCGGTGGCCGTCCGGTTCCTGCGGCCGTCGCCGGCGATGGCGCTGGCCGACCGGGTGGACGAGCTGACGGCCCAGCGCGCGGACACGACGGTCGCGCAGGCCGCCGAGATCCGGCGCATCGAGCGCGACCTGCACGACGGGGCGCAGGCGCGCATGGTCGCGCTCGGGATGTCCCTGGCGACCGTGGAGAAGCTGATGGAGACCGACCCCGACCGGGCCAAGGCGCTGCTGCGGGAGGCGCGAGCGGGGGCCACCGCGTCCCTGGCCGAGCTCCGCGACCTGGTCAGGGGCATCAGCCCGCCGCTGCTGACCGAGCGCGGGCTGGTCGACGCCGTACGCGCTCTCGCCCTGGACAGCCCTCTCGAAACCACCGTCAGCGTCGATCTCGGCCTGCGCCTGGACCCGCCGATCGAGTCCGCCCTCTATTTCGGCGTCGCCGAACTGCTCACCAACGCGGCCAAGCACGCCCGCGCGACCCACGCCGGGATCTCGATCGCCCGCACCGACGAGGGCATCGTCGTCGACGTGGCGGACGACGGCAGGGGCGGTGCCGGGGCACGGGCGGGGGGCGGGCTCGACGGGCTCCGCCGCCGCCTCGCGACCTTCGACGGCACCCTGGAGATCACCAGCCCGGCGGGCGGTCCGACCCACGTCAGAATGGTCGTGCCATGCGAATCGTTGTAGCCGAAGACCTCTACCTCCTGCGCGACGGGATGGTCCGCCTCCTGGAGGCGTACGGACACCAGGTGGTGGCGACGGCGACCACCGGGCCCGAGACGCTCGACATGCTGCTGACCCAGCGGCCGGACGTCGCGGTCGTCGACGTCCGCATGCCGCCGACCCAGTCGGACGAGGGCCTGCGGGCGGCTCTCGAAGCCCGTCGCCAGGTGCCGGGGCTGCCGATCCTGATCCTTTCCCAGCACGTCGAACAGCTCTACGCCCGTGAACTCCTCGCCGACGGCACGGGCGGCATCGGCTATTTCCTCAAGGAGAGCGTGTTCGACGCCGATCAGTTCGTGGACGCCCTGGAGCGGGTGGCAGGCGGCGGGACCGCCATGGACCCGGCCGTCATCGCCAAGCTGCTGTCCAGCGGGACGTCCAACCGGCGGCTCGAACGGCTCACCGAACGCGAACACGACGTGCTCGGCCTCATGGCGGAGGGGCTGTCGAACCAGGCCATCGGCCAGCGGCTCTTCCTCAGCGAGAGCGCCATCAGCAAGCACACGACGTCGATCTTCGGCAAGCTCGGCATCACCGACGACGGCAACAACAACCGCCGCGTGCTCGCCGTCCTCACCTACCTGAACAACGCCTGACGCGCTCGGCTAAGCCGGGTGGGGGCGGGCGTTGCGGAGGCGGATGCCGCTCCAGCCCAGGGAACTGGTGGTCACCGCGTCCCAGAACGGCCAGAGGTTGTCCAGCACCCTGAGCTGGATGCCGGCCTCCTCGTGCAGCCGCAGCAGGTCGCCGACGGGTTCGGGCGGCCCGAGGGGTGTGACGGGCTCGGTGGCGACCACCGCGCTCGGCACCGGCTCCCCGAACGGGACGAACTTCTCCGCCGGGAAGCGGTAGGCGTACAGGCGGACGCTCAGGAACGCCTCCAGCCAGCCGTACTCGATGGCGTGGACCCGCTCGCCGCAGCCCGGCCCGATGATCCGGTCGCGGTCGTCGCCGGTGGTCGCCGGGGTCGTCCAGGCCATGGCCCGCGGACACTGGCGGGGGAACCAGTAGTCGGGGCAGCGCTCGGCCGTCACCGCCCAGACGTACGCCTCCGGCTGCCGTGCGGTGGCGGCCACGTGCGGGACGAATCGGGTGATCTCGGGGTCCTCGGAAAAATGCAGCACCTCGCCGGGCTCAGGTCGCATGTCACCGGGTCTACCACTTCACCGCCGTTCCGGGCGGGCCAGGGATGTCAGGCGAGCCGGATCGCGGCGTCCCCGGCCGGGACGAGTACGCCGACGACCGGCGCGCCGGGGATCTCGCCGGCGACCAGCAGGCCGCCCGAGGTCTGGGCGTCGGCCAGCAGGAGCAGGTCCTCCTCCCCGAAGCGGCCAGGATCGAGATGGGCGCGGACCCACTCCAGATTGCGGCGGGTGCCGCCGCTGACGTAGCCGTCGTGCACCGCCTGCCGTGCACCCTCCAGGTAGGGCACGGCCGCCACGTCGACCACCGCCGTGACGCCGCTCGCCCTGGCCAGCTTGTAGAGATGGCCGAGCAGACCGAACCCGGTCACGTCGGTCGCGCACCTCGCCCCCGCCTCCAGCGCCGCCCGCGAGGCGTCCCGGTTGAGCGTCGTCATGACCTCGACCGCCTGCGGGAACACCTCTCCGGTCGCCTTGTGCCGCGTGTTGAGCACGCCCACGCCGAGCGGTTTGGTGAGGGAGATCGGCGTCCCCGCCCGTCCCGCGTCGATGCGCAGCAGCCGGTCGGGGTCGGCCAGGCCGGTGACCGCCATGCCGTACTTGGGCTCGGGGTCGTCAACGCTGTGCCCGCCCGCGACGTGGCAGCCCGCCGCCCGCGCCACGTCCAGGCCCCCGCGCAGCACCTCCCTGGCGAGGTCCATGGCCAGCCTCTCCCTGGGCCAGCCCAGCAGGTTCACCGCCACGACCGGCTCGCCGCCCACCGCGTACACGTCGGACAGCGCGTTGGTCGCCGCGATGCGCCCCCAGTCGTACGGGTCGTCCACGACGGGCGTGAAGAAGTCGGCGGTGGCGACGACCGCCCGGCCGCCCTCGATCCTGACCACGGCCGCGTCGTCGCCGTCGTCCAGCCCGATGACCAGTTCGTTCGCGTACGCCGAGGGGTCGGGGGCCATGAGCCCGGCCACGATGCTCTCCAGCTCACCCGGGGGAATCTTGCAGGCGCAGCCGCCTCCGTGTGCCTGCTGGGTCAGCCGGATCCCGGCCCGGTCCGCCGTCTCGGTCATGTCGCACCCGTCCTCGCGTCGTCCGTCCGTCACGCCGCCTGCCGCGGGGCGTCGCCCAGGGTCCCTACCCCGTACCGGTTAGGTTTCTTCCTGGAGGTGTGTGGGCGCCTGGTGGCCCCCGCGGTCTTCAAAACCGACGAGGCCGAGGTCCTCGGCCTGGCGGGTTCGATTCCCGTCCACCTCCGCTCACCGTTCGCCTTCCTCTGCCAAGCCTGTGGCCTGGCCTCGGCCCTGCGGCAGCCGAGCCAAGGCGGCGACTACTCATAGTAATTTGTTAATAACATTCCGTGTCATGCCGTCCCCCCTGCATGACACGCTCAACCTGCTGTTCCGGCACAGGCCGCAGTTCGCCGTCGAGATGCTGCGCGACCACCTCGGCGTCGATGTGCCTGACGGGCTCCCGGTCCAGGTCGCGAGCAACGACCTGAACGACCGCCCGTCCATCGATCTGCGCCCTGACGTCGGGATCACGGTCGGCCCCCGGCACTCTCCCCTTCACGCGATCGTCGTGGAGATCCAGCAGAAGGAGGAGCCGGACAAGTTGCACGCGCTGCCTCGATATGCCGCCGCACTGTGGCTGCAGTTGGCCTGCCCGATCACCGTCCTGATGATCTGCCCGAAGGCCCGTACGGCCAAGTGGGCGTCCGCCCCGATCCGTACCAGCCTGCCCGGCTACACGCTGGCCTGTCAGGTGATCGGCCCGGATCAGATCCCGGCTGTCACCGATCCCGCGGAAGCGGCGGCCCACCCGGAACTGGCCGCGTTGTCGGTGATGGCTCACGGCGAACATCCGCCGGTGATAGAGGCGTTCGTGGCCGCGCTGCGACACCTACCCGATGAACACGCTCCGCAATACTATGAATACGCATACCGACTCGCTACGAAGGCCGCCAGATACGTCATGGAGAGAGTCATGGAAACCACCACTTGGCCGGTCTACAGTCCCTTCGCTCGTCAGCACTACGGGAAGGGCCTCGAAGTCGGCCGTGCGGAAGGCCGTGAAGAGGGCCGCGAGGAAGGCCGGAGAAGGGGCCGGGCAGAGGGTGAGGCGAGGGCGGTGCTGACCGTTCTGGAGGCGCGTGGCATTGCCGTCTCGGATTCCGACCGCGCGTTCATCAGTGCCTGTACGGATGTGGGCCTGCTTGACGAATGGGTGCGGCGTGCCGCCACGGCGACCTCGGCTGCCGACCTGTTCGCCGAGGAGTCCTAGCCGCTACGACCAGCCGCCCCGGCGGGCCGTGACGCGAGTCCACACGAGGCGGCGCACGTACGGCCTCGATGTGGTGCCGGCGGGACGACCTGGGGCAGCGGGCCGTGGACCGTCAGGTGCGGCCGAGGTTGCGGGTGATCTCCCGCGACGCGCGCAGTACGAGTTCGGTGAGCCCGGCCGGCACCGCCGGTCGCACCGCCAGCGCGCTGATGGACGCGACGATCTCGCCTTCCGGGCGCCGGACCGGTGCGGCCACGCAGCAGACCCCGGGCATCACCTCATGGTGATCGACGGCGACCGAACCCGACCGGCGGAGGGCCGCCTGGGCCCGCCGCCATTCGGTGAGCGTGAACCCCGGCGGCGCGGCGTCGCCGTCCGGTCTCTGCGTCAGCAACACCCGGCCCGCGGCGGTCGCCTCGGCAAGCTCGGAGCCCGGCAGGATCGGCGGCACCTCCTTGATCTCTCCCCGCGCCACCGTGATCACCTTGACCCGGTCTCCTTCCAGCGCGGTGAGGAACACGACGGTCGTGGTCAGCGCCGACAGCAGGCGTACGGGTTCGCGGGCGGCGGCCCGCAGCCGCGGGTCGGGCTGCCAGGCGTCGCCCAGGAGGGCGAGCCGCCGCCCCACGAAGTAGCGCTGCCCGTGCTGGTGCACCGCGCCGAGGTCGGCGAGCTGCCGCAGCAGGCGATAGGTGGTCGCCTTCGGCATGCCGGCGTCGCGGGCGAGCTCGGACAGACCGGCTCCCTCCTCGGCCGCCGCCAGCACGTCGAGCAGGTGGAACGCTCCTTCGAGCACGCCGCGCCCGTTCGCCGTACCGGCTCGAATCGCCGGCTTCCGGTGCGGTCCGGCAGCGGCGTGGTCCCGCACGTCCATGGGGCTTCCCTCCCGAGGCGGTCACAAGGAACTCGCGGACGAGCACTCCGCCGTTACCGCCATGGCAGGGAGAAGGGTGTCACCTGCCCGAGGGACGGGGGAGCAGAGCAGGGCCGGAGCGCCAGTCGCCTAGGTAGCTCCCGAGGGTGCGCCCGGCGGCCTGTCGCGGTGTGAGTTCCGCCGGTTCTCGGGCACGGGCATCGCTGCGCCCGGGCTCAGCTCGCACCGCTCGAAGACGGCGGTCGCGCGGCCGAAGACGAGCGACGTCCCCCTTGATGTGGCACGCGCGGTAGTGCTGCCGGGCGAAGGTGTCGAGGCTGCGGGAGTCGGCATACAGCGTGTCCTGGTGGCCGAGGAGACGCTGATGAAGAACCGGCGTGCCCGGCCCGGCTTATGGGCTGTGCCTCGGCGGCGCCAAGCCGCTGGTGAAGAACCGGCGTGCCCGGCCTGGCTCATCGGGCGGCCGGGCACCGCCGCTGTAGTTTGAAGTGTGGATCCACGGAGGCGGGTGCCGCGCACCGACGCCGTGCTGGCCGATCCGCGGCTGGTCGCCGCCGTCGAGCGGCTCGGCCGTACGGCGGTCAAGGACGCGGTCGTGCACGCGCAGCAGCGGGTGCGGCAGGGCGAGATCGAACCGGAGGACGTCGCCGACGTCGCGCTGGCGGCGCTGCCGCGCCACGCCACGAGCCTGCGGCCCGTCGTCAACATGACCGGCGTGCTGCTCCACACGAACCTGGGCCGCGCGCCGCTGTCGCCGGCCGCCGTCGAGGCGGTGACGGTGGCGGCTGGGGCGACCGACGTGGAGTTCGACCTGGAGTCGGGAGCGCGTGCCCGCCGGGGACGCGGCGCGATCGAGGCGCTCGCCCGGGCCGTGCCCGACGCCGAGGGCGTCCACGTGGTCAACAACAACGCCGCCGCCCTCGTGCTGGCCGCCACCGCGCTCGCCGCCGGACGGGAGATCGTGATCAGCAGGGGCGAGCTGGTCGAGATCGGCGACGGATTCCGCATCCCCGACCTGCTCGTGTCCACCGGCGCGCGGCTACGCGAAGTGGGCACGACCAACCGCACCGCCCTGGCCGACTATCGGGACGCGATCGGGCCGCAGACGGGGTTCGTGCTCAAGGTCCACCCGTCGAACTTCCGGGTCGAGGGCTTCACCGGCTCGGTCGAGGTGGCCGAGCTGACCGGGCTGGGCGTGCCCGTGGTCGTCGACATCGGTTCGGGGCTGCTCGACCGTGATCCGCTCCTGCCGGAGGAGCCCGACGCCGCGAGCGTGCTGCGGGTCGGCGCCGACCTCGTCACCGCGAGCGGCGACAAGCTGCTCGGCGGTCCGCAGGCCGGTTTGCTGCTCGGCCGCAGCGACCTGGTCGAACGGCTCAGGCGGCACCCGCTCGCCCGTGCGCTGCGCGTGGACAAGCTGACGCTGGCCGCCCTGGAGGCGACGCTGCGGGGCCCGGAGCCGCCCGTACGGCAGGCTCTCCACGCCGATCCGATCATCCTCGGGGAGCGGGCCGAGGCGCTGGCCAAGGCGCTGTGCCAGGCGGGTGTGGACGCGGCGGCCGTGACCACGGAGGCGACCGTGGGCGGGGGCGGAGCCCCCGGAGTGCGCCTGCCGAGCACGGCGGTGAGCCTGCCGGAACGGCTGGCTGGACCGCTGCGGCGCGGCGAGCCGCCGGTCGTCGGCCGGGTCGAGGGGGGACGCCTGCTGCTCGACCTGCGCGCCGTGCCGCCGGACCTGGACGGCGAGGTCCTCGCGGCCGTCCTCAGGGCGGCCTCCTGATGGCCCCGGGAACGCATGTCGTGGCCACGGCCGGTCGACCACGGCAAGTCGACGCTGGTGCGGGCGCTGACCGGGATGGAGCCCGACCGGCTGGCGGAGGAGCGGCGCCGTGGGCTCACGATCGAGCTGGGCTACGCCTGGACGACGCTGCCCTCGGGGGAACGGGTGGCGTTCGTCGACGTCCCCGGGCACGAACGCTTCCTCGGCACGATGCTCGCCGGTGTCGGCCCGGTGCCCGCCGTGATGTTCGTCGTCGCCGCCGACGAGGGGTGGATGCCCCAGTCGCAGGAGCATCTGGTCGCGCTGCGCACCCTCGGCGTACGGCATGGCCTGCTCGCCGTCACCCGCGCGGACCTCGCCGACCCCGCGCCCGCCCTGGAGGACGCGCGCGCCCGGCTGGCGGAGGCCGGGCTGGGCGAGGTGGAGGCATTGGCGGTGAGCGGGCGCACCGGTGAGGGCCTCGACGGGCTGCGGGCGGCCCTCGACCGGCTGGTGGCGGCGCTGCCCGCGCCCGATCCGCAGGCCCCCGTACGGCTGTGGATCGACCGGGCGTTCAGCGTGCGCGGCAGCGGCACCGTCGTGACCGGCACGCTGCCCGCCGGCCGCGTCGCGACGGGCGACGAACTGGAGCTGGACGGCGAGCCGGTGCGGGTACGCGCCCTGGAGTCGCTCAAGGAGCACGTCGAGTCGGTCACCGGGGTCGCGCGGGTGGCGCTCAACCTGCGCGGGCGGATCGCGCCGCAACGCGGCCACGCCCTCGTCACGCCCGGCGCCTGGACGGCGACGAGCCTGGCCGACGTACGCGTGACGATGGCGGAAGGCGCACGCGGGCCGCTTCCCGCGCGGCTCACCGCCCACATCGGCTCGGCGGCGGTGCCGTGCGAGGTGCGCCCGCTCGGCGCGGAGGCCGAAAGTGCCGAAAGTGCCGAAAGTGTGGCGGCCCGGCTACGCCTGGCCCGGCCGCTTCCCCTGCACGTGGGCGACGCGCTGCTGCTGCGCGACCCGGGCCGGGGACAGGGCGAGCTGCGGGTGCTCGCGCGGGCGACCGTGCTCGACGTACGCCCTCCGGAGCTGCGCCGCCGGGGCGCGGCCAGGGAACGGGCGAAGGCGCTGGCGGACGCGTCGGCGGACGCCGCGTCGCTCCTGCGTACGCACCTGCTGCTGCGCGACGGCGAGCTGCTCGCGATGGGCTGCCCGCCCACGGGACGGCCGGTGGCCGCCGGCTGGCACGCCGACCCCGATCACTGGGCGGAGCTGTCGGCTCGTCTCCCCGAGGTCGTACGGCGGTACGCCGCCGATCATCCTCTGGAGCCGGGGATGCCGGTGGAGGCCGCCCGCCACGAGCTGGGCCTGCCCGACCGGCGGCTCGTGACGGCGCTCGTACGCCCGCCGCTGACGGTGGCCGACGGGCGGATCACCACGGCGGGCCGCGTCGTGACCGGGACGGCCGGGCTGCCCGCCCCCGTGGCCCGGGCGGTGCGGGCCCTGCTGGACGACCTGGCCACGGCTCCGTTCCAGGCGCCGGACGCCGGGCGGCTGGCGGAGCTGGGACTCGGACCACGCGAGCTCGCCGCCGCCGTACGCGCCGGGGCGCTGCTGCGCGTGGCCGAGGGCATCGTGCTCGCGCCGGGCGCGGACGCGGGCGCGGCGGCGCTGCTGGCCCGGCTGCCGCAGCCGTTCACGGTCAGCCAGGCCAGGAGCGTGCTCGGCACCAGCCGCAGGGTCGCGGTGCCGCTGCTGGAACACCTCGACCGCAAGGGCCTCACTGAACGGGTGGACGAGGTCCACCGCCGCTGCCGTGCCACCGGCCGATCCGAGTAAAAGGCCGCTCACGCCCCCGCGCCGCTCACGCCCCCGCGCCGCTCACGCCTAAGCGCCGCTCACGCCTAAGCGCCGTTCACCGCCTCCGCGCGGTTCAGGCATCAGCGTCGTTCACGCCTCCCCGGACCACTCACGGCCTCCGGGCCGTGCACGCCTCCCGGACGCGCACCGCCTGCGCGCCGTTCACGCTTCCGGGAAGTCGCGCTTGCCGGCGGCGGGGTTGCCGGGGTCGATGCCGAAGCTGATGATCCGCCGTGGACGGACGCGGATGATCGGGCCGGGCAGCGGGGCGTTCGAGTCGGCGGCCTCGGTGAGCGCCTCGCCGCGCCCGCGTATCTCCAGGCAGCGCACCTGCCAGGGATCGACGGACGGGATGTCGTCCACGACGAACGCCACCTTGCCGTTGGCCAGCACGTTGCGGAACTTGCGACTGGCCGCCATGTTGTGCCCGGCGATGTCGATCGTCTGGAGCTCGGGGTTGTAGCGGAATCCGACAGGGCTCACCTGGAGCGTCCCGTTCGGCTGGAGCGTGGCCAGGCGCCCGATCCGCTGACTGGAGAGGTATTCGATTTCGCGCTCTGTGAAGATCATGCGCCCCATCCTCTTCAAGTGATTGATTGATTTTTGTCACTCAACCACATGATTGGCTAGGGTGCGACGCATGGCTTCATCAGGGCGGCGCGCACCACAGGAGCGTGGGAAGGCGGCGGAACGGACCCGCGAGCGGATCCTGGCGGCGGCGGTCGAGGAGTTCGGTGCGAAGGGGTACGCCGGAGCCCGGACGGCCGCCATCGCGGCGCGAGCGGGCGTCAACCAGCAGCTCATCTCGTACTACTTCGGCGGAAAACAGGGGCTCGTCGAGGAACTGCGGCGCAGGTGGGCACGCTCGCAGGAGAACGTGACGCCGCCCGGCGCGACGTACGCCGAGAGCGTGGCGGCCCACCTCGACGCGACACTGGACAACCCGGACTGGTCCCGGCTGGTGATCTGGCAGGCGCTGGGCGACGGCTCGTCCCCCGAGAGCGACGACGAATGGGCGACGGCGCAGCGAGACCGGCTGCGCCAGGCCGTGGAGCGGACCCGCCGCCGTCAGAAGGAGGGCGAGATCACCGGCGAGCTGGACGCCGAGTTCGTCCTGCTGGTCGCCTACGCGCTGGCCTTCGCGCCTATTGCGCTGCCCCGGATGGTCGAGGGGATCGTCGGCGCCGATCCGCTGTCGAAGGACTATCGCGAATGGGTCGTCGGCCAGCTCGACAGGATGACGAGGAGACAGCCATGACGTGCTCCGCCCATGGCCGTACGGAAGCGCCGGGGACGGGCATGATCATGGTCCGGGCGGGGTCAACCCACGACGCCGAACTCTGACCGGACGGCGGGACGGGCTCGGCGGCCGTCACGCACTGAGCTCGCCGCCGAGAGGAGTGGAGGGGTAGCCCGGCACCCCGCCGCGCACCTTCCACGGCTCGTGCACCAGGTGGCCGGGCAGCGCGGCGAGTTCGGGGACGTAACGCCGCACGTACTCCCCGTCGGGGTCGAATCTCTTCGCCTGGCGCAGGGGGTTGAGCGTGCGGTAGGGCCGGGTGTCGTTGCCCGTGCCCGCGACCCACTGCCAGTTGCCGGAGTTGTTCGGCATGTCGCCGTCGAGCAGCCACTCGGCGAAGTGCTCCAGCCCGGCCCGCCAGTCGATCCCGAGCCGCTTGGTCAGGTAGGAGCCGGTGACGAGGCGCACCCGGTTGTGCATCCAGCCCTCGGCGCGTAGCTGGCGCATGCCCGCGTCCACGATCGGAACCCCGGTCGCGCCCTCTCGCCAGGCGGCCTCCGCCTCCTCGTCGCGCCGCCAGTCCACGTCCCTCGGCCGGTAGTCGCGCTGGCCCATGTCGGGGAACGCGTCGACGACCTGGTAGTGGAAGTCGCGCCAGCACAGTTGCCTGACGTACTCCTCGCTGCGGGGCCGTTCGCAGGCGCGGGCCACGACCTCGGACGGCGACAGGCAGCCGAAGTGAAGGTAGGCGCTCAGCATCGAGGTGCGCCCCGCCATCAGGTCGCGCGTCTCGGCGTAGGAGGCCAGGCCGTCGTTCACCCACCGTTCCAGCCGCCGCCGCGCCTTGTCCTCCCCGCCCCGCACGATCCCGTACGGCGTGGGGGACGCCCCGGGCAGGACGCCGGGATCGACACCACGTGGCAGGGACAGGCGGTGGGGCGCGCCGAGGACCGGCCGTCTCGCGGTGGCCGACCAGGCCCGCCAGTAGGGGGAGAAGACGCGGTAGTGGCTCCCGCCGCCGGGTCGCAGCGCGCCGGGGGGCACCACGGTCACGCCGGGGAAGAGACGGAACTCCAGCCGGTGGGCCTGGCACTCCTCCGCCAATCGCCGTTCGCGTCGCCGCGCCAGCGGGCTGACGTCCTCGCTCGCCCAGATCGCCGCCGCGCCCGTCTCCCCGGCGGTCCGTACGGCATGGGCGACCGGGTCGCCGTGCCGTACGACGAGGTCTCCGCCGAGCGCGCGCAGGGACGACCGCAGGTCGTGGAGGGACGCGAGGAGGAAGTCGCGGCGGTGCCGGGCCCCGATGGCGGGGTCGAAAACGAACAGCGGAACGACGTGCCGGGCCGCGGCGCACGCTTCGGACAGCGCCGGATGATCGTGAACTCGCAGGTCCCGGTTGAACAGGACGACGACGGCCTCCACGCACGTCTCTTCGTGGTCCCCGGCACCGGTGGTTGCGGGCGTCACGTCAACGAAGGCAGACGCCGCCTGAGTGTCAGTCCGATTCGACACGTGCCGGACGGCCTCCGGCGCGGGAAATCGCGGAGATCGCCGGAGAGTGTTGAAGATCGTGGAAGGTCGTCGAAGATCGTTGGAGATCACGTTTTCGCGACCTCGCGGCGGCCGTTCGAGGGTGATCCGAGGTGGGCGGAGGCTGCTTCACGCAGAGACCGCGCGTGCGCATGCTGTAATGCTGAAAAAGCATGGAACGCTGGTTATTCCCCAGAAATATGAAGGCTATTCATATCGGATGTGGCGATCGGATGACGGGTGAAAGGCGGGCACCGAAACCCGCCCGCCGCCGAATGTCGCTCGTGCCGGAAAGTGGAATGAAAGGGCAGGTCATCCGGGCTGTCGGGGTGGCGGAAGCAATCATGGTCCGCAAGTTCTCCAGACAAGTCGGGAGACGATACGGAGCCGCTACCGGATCCCTTTCGGATGACCATATCGGTGTTATTTGCGGCTTATCCTCAACTCAGGATTTCTCTGGTTCTTTTCCTTCCCAACACATCGCGGTCAGTCTAAGATCTCGTTCTATGTATCGGTATGCATCAAGATTTCCTGTTAGGCAAGTGCCATGCCTAAGTCGCAGGGATGCTCTGGCCGAACATGACGCCGTCGTCGTCCTCACCCCGATCCGGTGCGCATGAGCCCGCCAGTCGGGGATGTGACGCTCGACCCCGGCCAGGGGATGACGTGGGTGGACGAACACGGCGCCCACCTCGTCGACTATGCCTCCGGCCATCTCGCGTCCGGCCCCATGCTCGCGGCGGTGACCGCCGCTCTGGAGTCGTGCGCGGCCCGCGAACGGCCCGGGAACGTTTCAGACCGGGCCTGGCTGCTGTCCGCGCTGCGCCGTGAGGTCGCCACCGGCCCGGGGCGGGGATTCGTGCCCGGGCCCGGGTCCGGCGGACCCGACCACCTCGCGGTGCGGCGCGCGTGGCGCCTGGCCGACCCGCTGGGCGCGGAGACGCTGCTCCTCCTCTACCGTCACGAACTCCCGCTTCGGGATCTCGTGTACGTGCTCGCGCTGCCGCTGAAGGAGGCAGGCAGGCTGATCGCACGCACCCAGGACGTGGTGGAGATCCTCGTGAGCGGGCTGGACGGCCTCGCCCGGGGCCGTCCGATCTGCCCGGACCTCGCTCCGCTGGCCGCCGCCGTCTTCCCGGACGAGCACGGCGAGGCGGCCGACTTCGGCACCGCCCGTACGGCGCTGCTCCGGCACATCGTGACGTGCGTGGTGTGCAAACGGCCCATCAACATCCGATACACCGTTCCGCAGATCCTGTCCCGCCCTCCGGTCGCCGACCTCACGCCCGAGACCAGGCAGCGACTTCTGGACGCCCTGAGCAGGGCCAGCCACAGAGCCAGGCCCGCCCCGCCGCCCGTCCCGGCGCCCCCTTCGGCGTCCGCTCTGCCGACCGCGCCGGTGTTCACTCCGCCGTCCCTTCCGCCGTTCCCGCCACCATCGGCCCCGGCGTCTCCTCCGCCGTCCCATCCGGCGGGCCCTTCGGTGTCCCATCCAGCGTTCGCGCCGCAGTCCTCTTCGCCGTCCGTTCCGGCGTCCGCCCGGGCGTCTTCGTCGCCATCCGTTTCGGAGCGTCCTTCGGCGTCCCAGCCGGCGTTCGCACCGCAATCCTCGGCACCGCCGTCCTCTGCGCCGTCTGCTCCAGCGTCCCCTCCGCCTTCTGCTCCGGCGGAGCGGACGGGGCAGCGGCCCCCATCGTCGTTCGGCATGCCGCTGTCCGCTCCCGTGGGCACCGCGCCCGCGCCTGCGCCTGCGGCGGCGTCCACACCCGCTCCCGCCGCGCCTGCGTCGGCATCCCCCATATCGCCGCCGCCCGCGTCGGCGGTCTCCGCGTCGCCGCCAGGCACGCCGGCGGCTCCTGCGGTCCCAGGGGCGACGCCGCCGGGCCCGCCGTCGGTGCCGCCCGGCTCCGGTCTGTCGCCGGTGGGGTCCCGGGAAGAGTCCCGCCCCCCGTCCCGGAAGGACGGGGAGGACCGGGACGACACGAGGCCCGGCCTCCTGCCCTCGCTGCCGGAAGCGCCGCGTCCTGCCGACACTGCCGCGACCGCCGGGGTCGAACTGCCGACCACGCTGGCTCCCGGGGCCATGCCGCAGGCTGCGGCGACTGCCGGGGCCGCGCTGCCGCTCACGCCGGCTCCTGGGGGCGCACTGCCGAGCGCGGGGGCTCCCAAGGCGGAACCGTCGGCCGCGGGGACTCCAGGGGCCGAGCGGCCGGAGCGCCCGGTGCGGCCCATCTCCCAGGAGGACACCCAGCCGAGCCTGCCGTGGCCGTCAGG
This sequence comes from Microbispora sp. CL1-1, assembly GCF_012034195.1. Classification (NCBI taxonomy): domain Bacteria; kingdom Bacillati; phylum Actinomycetota; class Actinomycetes; order Streptosporangiales; family Streptosporangiaceae; genus Microbispora; species Microbispora sp. CL1-1. Next base: position 29,675 of record NZ_JAATEK010000020.1, on the reverse strand, counting down.
AACGTTGAGGTCACGCGCCACGCAACGGCCCAACCCGTTCCCCGGGGTGGCGAGCAGGGCGCACCCGGCCTCCGGAGAGAGCGCCGCGCTGCAGCCGGGGCAGGACACGCCTCTCTACAACGCCCTGCTCTCGCAGATCAGGGCCAGGGAGGCGCTGGCGCATGCCGCCGAGGTGGTCCCTGCCCCCGCTGCCGGCACCGTCCCTGCAACGGCCTCTGTCCACGACACCACCGGTACGGCCGGGGAGGCAGGCTCCGCCCACAGGCCGCCCGCCGGTGCGCAGATCAGGATCGTCGCGGTCCTGGCCCGGGTCGGCTCACTGCTTCGGGCGACCGCCTTACGCATCGTCATCGTCGTCGTCGCGGGGGCGGCGGGGACCGTGACGGGGATCAACCTCTTCGCTCCCGCTCCCCAGTCCCAGAAGGGGGCGCTGGAGGCGAACGTCGCGCAGACGTCCGCCGATCCGGCGGGAACGGGGGCGGGCAACCCCGCGGCGAACCCCGCAGCGGACGGCACGGCGAACGGCGCGGCTAACGGCGCGGCTAACGGCGCGGCGGGTGGTACGGCGGACGGTGCGGCGGGTGCCGAGGGCACCACCAGCACGGGCGCGCCCCGGGTCACGGTGACCGCGACGGCCGCGGGGGACACCACGGCCGGGGGCGCCGCGCAGCCCGGCGGACAGGACACGACGGACGGGGACGCCGCACAGAGCGGGGATCAGAGCGACGGAAAGAGCGACGGAAAGAGCGGGGAAAAGAGTACGGCGAACGGGGGTGCCACAGGCGGGGGCACAGCACAGAGCGGGGGACAAAGCGGGGGACAGAGCGGGGGACAGAGCGGCGAACAGAGCGGGGGACAGAGCGGCGAACAGAGCACGGCGGCAGGGGGCGCCACAGGCGGGGGCGCCGCGCAACCCGGCGGACAGGGCGCCGCTCCGGACACTCCCACACGTCCGGGCGTCTTCCTGATGGGTGCCTGGGGTGTGCAGGCGCCGTCCGTCGTCGCACTCGACGCGTTCGGGAGAGGAACCCTCACTCTCTCGACGACCTCCGGAAAACCCGTGAAATGGCGGATAACGGCTCCTGGCCTGGTGGTCGAGCCGTCCAGTGGAACGCTCAAGCCCGGGCACACCGACGTGCTCACCGTGCGCGCGTTGCGCGTCCGCTACTGGTGCGGGGTCCCCTCGCCCGTGACGGCGCCGCTCGAACTGCACGGCCCGAAGGGCAAGAAAGGCACCGCCACCGTGCGATGGAGCACCTGCTGACCGCCTCTGTTTCCTCCCGTCCTCGGTGAAAGGACCCGCCCATGACCGAGATCCACACTTCGGTGCCCACTCCTGCCGAGCAGTTCCCGGAGAGCGTGCCTCTCACGGCCGAACATCTGCTGACCAACCGCCGCATCGAGCCCACCAGCGGATGGCGGCGGCTCGTCTACCAGCTCTCCGGCGGCCGGATCATCCCCTCGGAGTCGGCGGCGGAGCTGGAACGGCGCACGCTGATCGCCCAGGCCCAGACGCCCGTCGCCAGCGGTCACCACAGGATCGCGGTCATGAGCCTCAAGGGCGGGGTGGGGAAGACCACGACGACGGCGGCGCTGGGCAACACGCTGGCCTCGTTGCGCGGCGACCGGGTGATCGCCATCGACGCCAACCCCGACAGGGGGACGCTCGGCATCAAGGTCAAGTCGGAGACCGCGGCCACGATAAGGACCCTGCTGGCCGAGGCGCCGCACATCGTGCGGTACGCCGACGCCCGCGCGTTCACGTCGCAGTCGTCCGCCCGGCTGGAGGTGCTCGCCTCCGACACCGACCCGGCCGTCAGCGAGGCGTTCAACGCCGAGGACTACCGTACGGTCGCCAACCTGATCGAGCGCTACTACTCGATCTGCATCACCGACTGCGGCACCGGGCTCCTGCACGGCGCCATGGGCGCCACGCTGGAGCTCGCCGACCAGATCGTGCTGGTCACCATGGTCGCGGTGGACGGCGCGAGCTCGGCCGCCGCCACCCTCGACTGGCTCACCGCCCACGGCCACGGCCACCTCGTGAGGAACGCCATCGTCGTGCTGAACGCGGTCGAGCCGAAGTCGCACGTTGACGTCGACCTGCTCGAACGCCACTTCGCCGGACGCTGCCGCACGGTGGTGCGGGTGCCGTTCGACCCGCACCTCAAGGAGGGCGCGGAGGTCGATCTGGCCCGGCTGCGGCCCACCACTCGCGGCGCGTACCTGCGCCTCGCCGCCGCCGCCGGGCAGGCGTTCTCGCAGCGGACGGACCGGAGCAAGTAGTGGGACCGGTCATTCCCGATCCGGCGCTCGACTGGGACCTGGGACCGCCGCGACGGTGGGATCCCCGGCACCTGGTCGTCGCCATCGCGGGTGTCGTCACCGTCATCGCCGTCGCGGTGATCGTCCTGCAGACCCGGCACGCCGACGCGCCGCCCAAGCCCGCGCACGTCGTCGCGCCGACCGTCGCGCTGGCGGTGCCCACCGGTCACGAGGGCGACGGGGGCTATCCCGTCGGCTTCCCGCACACCGAGATCGGGGCGGCGTCCGCTGCGGCCGCCGCCCTGGAGGCCGCCTGGACGCTCGACCTCGGCCAGGCGGAACAGGCGGCCGCGCTGTACGCCCCGCCGGACCAGCGTGAGGCGGCACGCGAGGGTGCTCGCGACGCCGTACGCGGCTGGCGGGAGACCCTCGGCCTTCCCCCCGAAGGCGAACTGCCCGCCGGGGCGGCCCTGCGGACGCAGACGATCGGCGTCCAGTGGAAGGTCCGCTCCGAGGACCAGGTGCAGGTCTCCGTCCTGGTGCAGGTGACGGCGACCACGGGCGCCGGTGCCACCGGCCCCGTCTACTCCAGCCCCTACGCCATGAGCCTGCTGATGGCGTGGAAACCCGATATGCGTGGTGCCGACAAGGGCGACTGGGTGAACATCCCCGACCCGACGCCTCCGTCCGTGCCCGCAGCCGCTCTCCCAGGGACACCCGAGTTCGCCGCGGCGGGCTGGAAGTCCCTCATCGGTCCCCGGCCCACTCCCTAGATCGAGGAAGAGCCTCAATGACCCCCCGAATGTCCTCCCGGCGCGCCACCCTGGTCTCCGGCCTGCTCCTCGCAGCGGTGTCCGCGACCGGTGGTGCCGTCGTCGCGCAGCCCTGGGCGGCCGTGGCCGACCCCGGCCGCGATGCCCCCCCGCCGATAGACGGTGCCGCCCCCCTGGCCGCGCCGACGTCCGACGAGCCCGGCCGCGCTTCGTCGTTCTCGTCGGATTCGTCCTCTTCGCTCGACTCGTCGTCATCGGATCCGGTGTCGGATTCGGCGCCCGGCTCCTCGTCGGGCGGCTCCGGTGGTGCGCGTGCCGGCGTGCATGACGACGTCGCGACCGCCTCGGACGACGCCTCGTCCGGCACACGTACGGAGGTCAGGGCCGGCCCCGGTTCCTCCGCAGGCACGTCCGGCGACTCGTCCGATGCGGCCCGCGGCTTCTCCGACGCCTCCCGCCGCTCCTCGGGCGGTTCCGATGACGTGCCGGGCGCGGAGCAGGACTCGTCCGGCGCGCGTGATTCGTTCAGCGGTCAGGGTGGTTCGTCCCGCGCTCCGGGTGGTTCGTCCGGCCGTTCGAGTGATGCGTCCGGCTCTGCCCGCGACGACTCCGCCCGGACCACCGCGAAGGCACCCGGCCACACCGCGAACGCACCCGACAGCACCACGATCGCGCCGCGCCGCACCGGCGACGAGCCCACCGGCACCTCCACCCGCGACCGGACGGCCCACCAATCGCGTGATCAGGACCGCCGAGTCCTGAGCCGTGCCTCCGGTGACCGTACGGCTCGCGACACCCGTGCCGACAACCGGCAGGGCTCCGGCCGGACCAGCACCGACTGGCCTTCCGGGACCTCACGGCAGGCCGGCACCGACCGTCCTTCCGGCACCTCACGGAACATCGGTGGCAGCCACGCCGGGAACTCCGCCCCGCGGCCTCCGGCCACTCCGTCGCCGTACAGGCCGGGTGGCGCGGCTCCGACGGCGAGTGGCGGTGCCACCGCGGCTCCGGGACAGCCCGGACAGCCCGGGCAGCCGGGCCAGCCGGGCCAGAACGGCCAGGGAGCGCCTGCGCCGACCGCGAGCGGCGGCCCCACCGCGTCGGCGGCGCAGGGTGCCGCGGGGCAGGGTGCTGTGGGGCAGGGTGCTGTGGGGCCGGGTGCTGTGGGGCAGGGTGCTGCGGCGAAGAGCGCGGGTGCGCAGGGTGCTGTGGGGCAGGGTGCCGCGGCTCAGGGCGCCGGTCCCGCCACGCCCGCACCTGCCACGCCCGCACCCGCCGCGAGCGGTGCGAACGCGCCCAAGGCGGGCGACGAGCACGCCGCGCCCACGACCCCGCCCACGACCCCGCCCGCGGCCCCGCCTACGACCCCGCCCGCGACGCCGCAGGCCAGCCCGCAGGCGCCCGTCCAGGTGAGCGTCTCGCCCAACCCGGGCACGACGGCGAGCACGCAACCGGGCACGCAACCGAGCGCCTCGCCCACAGGCGAACCGACTGCGAAGCCCACGAGCACGCCCACGAACGAACCGACCAGCAAACCGTCCGAGAAGCCGACGGGCAACGCCACATCCAGTCCAAAACCCACGGACACGCAGGCACCGGGCGGCACATCGACGGCCAAGCCGACCCAGCAGCCCCCGACGCAGCAACCTCCGACCCAGCAGCCCACGGCACCCAGGCCGAGCGTGACCGTCACCTCTACCGGGCTTCCCGCCGCCTCGCCACCCGCCGTCCCACAGGCGGGCGGTGCGGCGACGCCGACGGGGGCGGCCCTTCCGGCCGTGACGCCCACGTCCGCTCCCACGGCCGTGCCGACGTCACCGGGCAGCCCGGTGTGGGAGATCCCCGCGCCGCTCACCGGCCGGTCGTCGGTGGTGCCCCCAGCCGGTGGACAGCCGCCGACCGCACCGATCGCGATCCCGGGATATCTGCCGCTGCCGCCGCTGGTCGCCCATACGCACGAGCGGTGCGGGGACGACGGCACGGCCGGCTGCTGGAGCCTGGCGCCCTGGCGGAGCCGTACGTCCGGCCACTCCGCGCCGCTCTCGGGTGGCGGGCAGGCGAGCGGCACGGCGACGCCGCGATGGGCCTTCGCCCCGCCGAGCGTGAAGCCGGGCGGGCCCAGCCCGTCGGGCGTCCCGGGCGCGTTCGGCGTGCAGTACGCCGGGTTCGCGCTCGCGGCGGACGGAACGGACGTGGGCCGGGCCGGATGCTGGGCCTTCAGCCCCTCCGCCCACTGCGCGAGATGGGACTGACCATGCGCCGCTGACCAGGTGTTATGCCGTCACCGTTCCGGGCAGGTTGCTCCGCATGGAGCACATGGCGGAGGACCCGGACACGGTGACGGCGGTCCCGGTGACGGCGGTTACGGTGACACCGTGCGAGGACGGCCCGCTGCTGGTGCGCGGGCCGTTCACGTTGATGACACAGGACGGACGGCGTATCGATCCGGGCAGGGCCACGGTGGCGCTGTGCCGCTGCGGCCGGTCCGCGACCAAGCCGTTCTGCGACGGCTCTCACAAGGCGGCCGGGTTCCGCGCGACGAGCGAGCCCGACCCGCCCGCCTGACGACGCACCGGCCGCCGGCCGGCAAGACCCCATCCGGAGGGCGCGGGCTCCTGGAGCGCCCGGCGGCGGAGCCGGCGCGTCGAGTGCGCGGCGACCCGCAGCCGCCGCCCCGCGTATGGCACGCCACCGAGCGCGAACCTCGCGGCGAGGGCCGCCCAGCTGCAGACGGCGCGTTCGAGCACCCAGACCGGCGCGAACAGGCTCACCGTGGCGGGGAAGACCCGGCGGCCTCCGGCGCGGCGGCGTCCGATCTCCGCCAGGCCGGCCGCCGCTACCGTTCCCGCCGCTACCGTTCCCGTCGCGACCGGCACCATCCGACACCGCCACAGAGCCGCGCCCAGGCAGGGGAGGACGGCGAGGAAGACCGCCATCCGCGCGGGCTGCGCCAGGTCGTCGTACGCCTGCCGGATCCGCTGTGACCAGAACCTGCGGGCGTCGGGCGGCAGGCGCCGCACGTAGAGGTCGAGCGGCCGGGCCTCCCGGCCGCCGTGGGCCCGGACCGTACGGATGAGCTCCAGGTTCTCGAACAGCACGTCGCCGTCGTAGCCGCCCATCTTCTCGAACGTCGAACGGCGTACGCCGAAGGTGCCCGGATAGTCCGCCCCGAGGGCGCGGTTGAGCAGGGTGCGGGCGGTGTCCCAGCGGGCGTGCCAGGGGAGCGGGTGGAAATGGTTCTGCGGACGGACGAGGTCGGCGTCGTCGAGCAGGGCGTCCACCCGGGCGAGCGCGTCCACGTCGTAGCGCACGTCGTCGTCGGCGATGACGACGTGCTCGGCGCGGGCGCGGCGCATGCCGGTGAGGACGCCCGCGACCTTGCCGTTCGCGATCGTCAGGTCATCGTCGGGCCGCACATGCTCGGCGATGCCGCGCCACAGGTGCGCGTGCCGTTCGAACAGCGGCGACGGTGAACCGTCGATCACTACGATCCGGGCATATCTGGACAGGAAACGCAGGTAACCGGTCAGCTCCGCCAGCCCGGCGTCGTCCTGCCAGCGCAGCGGCAGCACGTAGTCGATCTCGGCGCGGCCTGGTCGACGGGGGCGGCGGCCGGGCGTGGTCATCGCACCGCCGCCTCGGCGTCCGCCTCCCGCAGGGAGGTGCGTCCCTCGTGCCAGCGGTCCAGCAGGTGCTCCGCGAAGAGCCGGTCGAGAGCCAGCGCGCAGGCGGCGCCGTACATGATGTCGCCGGTCAGGCCGGGGTGTTCCGCCGCGAACGCGCCGCACAGGTCGTGCGCGGCGATCTGCTCGTGTATGGCGTCGGCCTGCACGTGCTCGTCGTAGTAGCGGCGCGCGCCGGCGTCGCCGCCCAGCCGCCGCAGGCCCTGGCTGTAGCGGCGGTTGGGAAGCGACGAGGTCATCTCGAACGCCGCGAGATGCCCGAGGAGCGCGCCCCGAGAGTGGCGGTGCAGCCCGAACAGCGACATGACGTTGCTGATCGCGAGCGTCACCCCGGGGACGTGGTCCAGATAGGCGCCATAGGAGTCGTCGAGGCCCAGCCCGCGCATGGTCGCGCGGAACAGCTCGGCGTGCATGCGCTCCGGCCTGCCCCCGCCGTACTCGTCGGACTGGATCTCCACCAGCGCGGCCTTCGGCCGTCCGAGCAGGCGCGGAATGCCCCACGTGTGGGGATCGGCCTCCTTGAGCTGGTAGATCGACCGGTGGACCACGAACTCGCGGAACTGCGCGGTGTCGCCTCTCGTGCGCAGGTACGCCGACAGGGACGGGCCGTTGTCGGCCGCCACCAGCGAGGCCAGTGCTCGGGGCACCTGCCGGGGCGGCGGAGCGGGCGGGCGGGGCACGCGCCGGGCCAGCCACCCCTCGAACCATGCCTCCAGGCGCTCCCGCAGGGCGAGCACCGACGGGTTCCACTCCCAGCGGTCGTCCACGCCGTCGAAGCCCTGGTAGTGCAGCTCGTAACAGACGAACAGCGCGAGATGGGCGTCCTCCTCGCCGAAGCACCGGTCGTCGTACGGGCCGGTGGGCGGCGTTCGGAAGACGTGTGGCGGGCGGGCCAGCTCCGCGAAGAGCCGGTCGGTGAGCGGCCCTCTGGGCACGGGTAACTGCATCAGCTCTCCAGTAGACGGTAGACGGACACGTGGGCACGGCTGTCGTCGGTGAACGGAGCGCCGGACCAGTCGGCCCAGCGGTGCTCCCGCCGCATCCCGGCGAGCCGGGCCATGAGGTCCAGCTCGCACGGCCAGGCATAGCGGTGGTTGGCCGGCAGCAACCGCAGGCCGTCCGGGGTCATCCGCAGTCTCGTGGTGTGCATGAACTGCTCGGCCGGGCTCAGCCGGGCGGCCTCCACGACGACCTCGTCATCGCTGAGTGACAGCAGCCGCAGCGACGTCCGGTCATGGAAGGCCGTGGGGTCCGGCACCCACGCCTCGATCACGAAGCGCCCGCCGGGCCGCAGATGGGCCGCCGCGTTGTGGAAGCACCGCACCTGGGCGTCCTGGGAGGGCAGCGCGAAGACGGTGTTGAAGGCCAGCAGCACGAGCGCGAACCGCCCCTCGGCCCGCACCTCCGAGAAGTCGCCGATGGTCACAGGGATGCGGTCGCCGCCGGGCTTGCCGCGGAGGACCGCCACCATGTCGGGCGACGCGTCGATGCCCGACACGGCCAGGCCGCGGGCGGCGAGGGGAAGCGCCAGCCTGCCGGTGCCGATCCCGAACTCCAGGACGGGCCCTCCCTCGGCCAGCCGGACGACGCGCTCGACCGCCGGACCGGTGGGCAGGTGCTCCACCATCTCGTCGTAGACGTCGGCGATCGCCCGCCCGTACGCGGACGCGTCGAATCCCCCCATACGTTCCCCCAATGCCCCAGTACCGAATGCCCCGGTACCGCGGGGTCTGCGACCGGTTTGTCACGCCCCCCAGTCGCGGGCGGCCATGACATCTCCCCCCGGCCGGTCTGCTCCGACTACCCCCGTCACCTGGTCGTACACACCCGGGTTCACGGCGAGTCGGTGGGCAGCAGCGTGCCGAGGGGGCCCAGGTCGAGGTTGAGGTCGGACGGCGAGATGTCGAACCGCTCGCACAGCTCGTTCATGGCCTCCTCCAGGCGCATGAGCGTCAGGCCGAGCGTCTCGACCTGCTCGTCGGACAGGTCACCCTGGTCCATCCGCCGGATGGCCTGCCGCTCCACGAGCTGGCGTACGAGCTCGACCAGCGTGAGCACGAGACGGCTCAGGTCGCGCCGCACCGCGTCCGGGTCGGTGTTCAGCCGCCACGGGCCGCCCCGCCCAGGCTCCGCGCCCCGCTCCCAGTGGCCCGGTTCCCGTTGATCCGGCTTGTCGGGCTCGGACTTGTCGGGCTCGGACTTGTCGGGCTCAGGCTGATCCCGCTCCCACCGGGCCGGCTCCCACTGGTCCGCACCGCCGGTATTGGTCTCGGTCTCGACGCCCAGCCGCCACGGCCCCGCCGCCGTGTTCCACGGGGAGCCCCTGGCCTCACCACCGGTCATCCTCACTCACCTCTCTGCCGCCGCGATCGCCCGTCGCCCGCCCGCCCCTCGCGCCGTACGGCTCACCGAGCGGGTCGAACGGCTCGCTGCCGCGTACGGAGCCGAGCAACGCCCGCAGGGAGATGCGGACGAGGTCGATGTCGGCGATCGACAGCACGATGTCGCCGGCGATCACCACGCCGCCGGCGAGCAGCCGGTCGAGCAGATCGACCAGCGCCACGCGCTCGGGCGGCAGGCGGCCCTCGGCCGCGAGGGCGGTGCCCCGCGACCGTTCCGGCAGGTACGACGGGGTCCCTTCGGGCGTCATCGCACGCCTCCGGCCCGGCCGGCCCCGAGGTCGATCGAGGTGAAGGAATAGGGCGCCCACGGGCCGGTCAGCTCGATATCGAGGAACCGGTCGCGATAGCTGTCGAGCACCGCGGCGAACTCCTCCTCGCGGGCCGGATCCACCAGGTAGGCGCCGTTGAGCACCATCGACTCGCTCCGCCCGGACAACTGGGGGTCCTGCGGGCGGTGGCGGCGGCTCGCCACGGCGATCCGTCCCAGCTCGGCGTGCAGGAGCTCCGCTCGCTCGGCCGCCGCGCGCCACAGGTCCTCCCTGCCGCGCAGGCTCTCCTTCTTCCGGCGCAGATAGGCCATGCCGGGGCTGTCGCCACCGGGCGCGGCGGCGGTCGCGGGCGCCGGGGAACGGGGCACCGGGGAAGGGGGCGGCGCGTCCCGGCGCAGGTAGGCCTTGACGCCCCACTCCCGCCGTCCCGCGACATGCGACAGGATCTCCATGAAGTCGTCGTGCCGCAGGTCGAGAAGGTCGCGGACCTGATCTTCGCCGGTGTAGACGGTCACGAGGCGCACCGGGGCGGTCGGCCCGGCCGCAGCCAGGGCCTCGACGACCCGGTGGTGGGCCCGGGCGACTCCCTCCACCCAGTCGAGGTCCTCCAGCGAGCGGCGCAGCGGTTCCTCGCCGAACCGGTCGAGAGGCACATCGCTGACGTGGGCCACGAGCCCGCCGCGAGGCACGGGCCGCACCACGCCCCCCATGACCCCGCGCAGGCCGGCCGGGCGCTCGCGGCTTTCCGCGTGCGCCTCACCGCCCGCGCCGCCCGCGCGCTCCGCGCTGTCCGCGCGCTCTGCGCTCTCCCCACCGCCCGCGCTGCCCGTGTGCGCCGCGCCGCCCGCCCTGTCCACGCCCTCTGCGCGCTCCGCGCTTTCGGTGTGCATCCCGTTTTCCGCGCGCCCGCCGTTCTCCGCGCTGTGCCAGGGCATCCCGCTGTCCCCGGGCGTCCCGATCTCCCCGGGCTTCCCGGCGAGCGTCACCGCGTACAGGTAGACCCCCTGCCCGGGCCCGCCGGGAGGGGCGTGCTCGCTCGTGGCGGGGTGGTCGTCACGCATCGCCGGGCTCCGTTCCGCGGGGGCGGCCGAACCGCCGGTCGCGGGCCTCGGCCTGGCGCTCGCGCGCTTCGGGCCGGCGGTCGCCCCGCCGCTCAGCAGTGCGATCTCCCGTTCGCTCCTGCGCGGGCTCGCCCGGTTCGAGTTCCGTACGCTCCTCCCAGGCGAGCAGGCGCTCCTCGACCGCGCTCAGGCGCTCGCGCAGCCGGCGGTTCTCATCGACCAGCTCCTGGTCCCTGCCGCTGAGCCACGGGTCGCGCTCCCACCAGTCGATGCCGATCTCCCGCGCGGTGTCGACCGAGGCGATGACGAGCCGCAGCTTGATGGTCAGCAGCTCGATCTCCAGCAGGTTCACCTTGATGTCGCCGGCGATCACGATGCCGCGGTCGAGCACGCGTTCCAGGATGTCGCCGAGGTTGGTCGACTCCCGCCCCATGACGGGCGGCGGCCCGTACGACGACTCACGCAGGACGGGACGCGAGCGGGGATCGGTCATGGCCCACCCCCACAGGCGCCCGTGCCGCGCCGATAGGTCCGGGTGCGCCGGTAGGAGATCAGGTCGCCCTCGTCGTCCAGCCGGCACTCGTAGAGCGACAGCATGTCGCCGGTCGACGGGATCCTGCGGTCTTCGACGACCTCGACGTCCACCAGCCAGCCGTCCTCGACGGGTTCGACCGACGTGACCCCCTCGGTCTCCTTGGACGTCAGATCCGCGATGTAGCGCTGGCCGAGCCGTCCGGCGGACACCGCGTTCAGCGTGGCCCGGCGCCGGCGCGGCTCGTCCCTGTCATCGTCCCTGTCATCGAACTCGTCCTCGTTGTCGTCCTCGACCTCGTCGTACGGCCCGTCCTCCTCGACGGGCACGCCGGACGAGGCCCGCCGCCGAAAGGAGGCGGGATCCTCGTCATAACGGGCTCTTCGCCGGGGAGGCATCAGGCGGTCACCTCCTTGGCGGGCCGCTCATGAGCTTGAGGATCTCCTCCACGGCCTGGGCCTCCTCCTCTTCGGAGATCTGACCCGAGCGTCTGGCCTCCTCGATGGCCTCCAGCCGCCGCCGGACCGCGGCCGGATCCCGCAGCTCGTGCTCGACCTGCTGCTGGATCAGCTCGCCCAGCTTGATGACGCCGTGGACCGGGGCGAGCGGCCAGGTGAACAGCAAACCGATCAGTCCCACGGCGGCCTCCTCTCGTGAGTCAGGTGGTGACGAAGTCGTACGGCGCCATCGGCCCGAGCACCCGGACCTCGACCCGGTCGCCCCACTCTGAGCGCAGCTCTCCGACGACGCGTTCGAAGTCGGCCTGGCGGTCGTTCTCCACGAGGAACGCGACGTGCGCGGCGTCCCGTTCGTGGCTGGGGTCGCGGACCACCGCGCCTGCGGTGAAGGGCTCGAAGCGGTCGACGACCGCCTGGGTGTCGGCCTCGCGCTTCGCGGCGATGAGCTGGGTGATCAGCTCGCCGAGCCGGATCCGTTCGTTGCGCGTCACCTCTTCGGGCAACTGCCTGATCCGTTCGCGTAGCTGCCTGGCCTCGGCGTTCTCCGTCAGCACCTCGACCAGCACCGGCTGCTCGGCGTACCTCGCCTTGAGGACGAACTGGGCCCGGCCCTCGATCTGCTTCAGGGCGGCCGCGAACGAGTCGTGATGTGGGGCCAGCAGCTCCTCCACGACCGCTTCCGGCGTGGTCATCACGGCGCCGAACCGCAGGGGGAGCACGGGGACCTCCGCCGCGGCCTCGTCGAGCAGCTGCTCGTGGGCCACCAGGTCCTGGGCGCGGCCGAGGGGACGGTCCACATCGACGTCGCTGACCAGAGCGGCGATCTCACCATGCCTGACGATCGTGACCGGGCGGGGAGGATCACCCACCCCGACGGCGTCCTCGCTGATCTCGACGTCCTCGGGGAGGATGCCGTAGACGTAGCACGCGGTGTTGCGCGGGGGAGCCTCGGCCTGGTCGCCCGCCCCGGACTGCCTGGTGGAGCCCGTCATCTCAGTCCTCCTCCCGTCGGCGCCGGCGGGCACGCGGCGCGGGTTCGTCCACGTAGCTCTCCCTCATGTCCTGCAGCTTCTCTCCGGCCGCCTCCAGCACGCCCTGGACCATGCCCTTGGTCTTGCCGCGGGCGACGCTCTGCGGCGCGCTCGACAGGAGGTCGGGCAGCCCTTGCTTCTGGGACGCCAGGTCGAGGCGGTTCACCGCCTCGGCGAAGCGGAGATAGGTGTCGACGCTCGCGACGACGACGCGTACGTCGATGGTCAGGATCTCGATGCCGACCAGTGAGACCCGCACGTAGGCGTCGATCACGAGGCCCTTGTCCAGGATCGTGTCGATGACGTCCGCCAGGCCCGATCCCGATGATCGGCCCGGCAATCCGCCGCCACCAGCCGGTGGAACGGCTACCGTCATGCGCTTCCCCTCCTCGGTTCTCTGTCATGTTTCCGATCACTCGCTCCGCCCGGCGTACGAGCGGCCGTCAGGCGTGGTCGCCTCCTATTCCGGGGAACGGCGGCGCCGGATCAGGGGACGGCGGCGCGCCGGCTGCTCCTCGGCCTCGCCCGTCTCTTCGGGCTCGTCCGCGCGGGCCTGCTCGCCCCCGCGGGCCTGCTCGCGCCTCGGGGGCCGTTCGGCGGCACCTCGCTCGGCCTCCGGCCCGCGCCGCCTGGCCGATGGCCTCGCGCCGCGCTCCTCGGGCCCGTCCGCGGGCCCACGGGTGGGTCCTTCGCGTCCGCCCGCCCGGGCGCCCGCGTACGCCGGCCTGCGCGCCCGCTCCGGCTCCTCCTCTTCCTCCTCCTCCTCGTACGGCTCCTCTTCGAACTCTTCGGCCTCCCCGGCCTCCTCGCCTTCACCGGCTTCCTCGGGCTGCTCGGCCTCGGGCTCCTCGCCTTCCCTGCCTTCCTCGCCTTCCCGGCCTTCCTCGCGTTCGCGCTCCTCGCGCAGCGCCGTCTCGTGGTCCTTGACGACCTGGCTGTCGCGGATCTCGCCCCGCCAGCCCTCGATCTCGTCGGGACGCAGCAGGGCGTTGGTCATGACGTGCCGTCTGAAGTGCTTGAACTCGAGCCGGACGCGGCGGCCCTGGGCCCGCCACAGGTTGCCCACGTGCTCGAAGAAACCCTGCGGGTGATATTCGATGACGAGCAGCACCCGGGTCAGCTCGGGAGCGATCTCGTGGAAGGTCACCGAGCCGTCCGGGAAGCCCTTCGGGCCCTGCGACCGCCAGATGATCCTGCTGTCGGGGACCTGCTCGACGATGGTCGACTCCCACGTGCGGTGGGACCAGAAGACCTGCGCCTTCCACCCGAGCTTCTCCTCGGACTTCTGCTCGACGGTCTCGACCTTCTTCATGAAGCTCGGGAACTCCTCGAACTGCGTCCACTGGTTGTAGACCAGGCGGAGCGGCGCGCCGATGTCGAGCGCCTCGACGATGTTGGTGACCTTGAGCTTCTTGCCCTTGCGGCCCTTGCCTCCGCCGCCCCCGCCGAACAGCCCCTTGATCTTCTCCTTGCCGTACGCCATGAGGGCCGCGCGCACGGGGTGGCCGCCTCCGCCGTCTTCGGTGAGAGCGCTGGCGACGGTGCCGAGCAGGCCGCCTCCGCCCGTCGCGCCGAGCCGGTCGGCCGCCGTTTTGAGCAGGCCCCGGGCGCCCTGTCCGTGGGTGAGGCCGCCGAGCAGCCCGCCGAGCGCCTGCCGCCCGCCGCTCTCCTTGCCGGTGAGCGCGCTGAACAGCCCGGAGCCGCCGTGCTCCACATAGTCGGTGAGACGGCCGGCCAGACCATCGATCTTCTCGGCGACCCGCGACAACGCGCGCTCGGCCACTGCGGTGGCGAGGTTCTGGAACTCCTCGCCGAGCCGTTGCGTGGGCAGCGCTCCCGTGTCCGGCGCATGTGGGGCTCGCGATCGTTGCGTCTGGCTGCGTTCTCGGGTCTGTCCGGCCATCGGTCTCACCTCCTCCGCACCACGGGACGGGTGGGACGGACCCGGGGCCGGCGCCGCTCCTCGGGTTCGGGCTCCGCTGCCTCCTCCTCGTACGGCTCCTCGTCGTACTCCTCTTCCTCCTCATAGGCCTCTTCGGGCTCGGGCTCGGGCTTGCGCTGGGGCGGGCGGCGGCGGGGCGCCCGGCGGCGGGCCTCCTCCGGACGCTCCCTCTCCTCTTCTTCTTCCTCTTCCTCCAGCACCGCGGCCCGGCCCCGGCCCTTGGGCTGCCGGAGGGCCTCGGCGCGTTCGTGCAGCCTGTCGCTCAGGTTGTCGATCTGGCGGCTGGTGGCGCGCATGGCCGCCGCCTTGCCGATGTCCAGCAGGTCGCCGCGTACGCGCTCGGTGATCTTGCCGAGGTCGGGGGCGGCGCCGCCGAGGATCTTGGGGACCTGTTCGAGGAGGGCTCCCGCGGCCCCCTCTCCCTTGAGACGGGCGGCGAGGATGGCCAGCGCGAGCACCATCGCCAGGCGCAGCTTGTGGTGCCGGCCGAGGTAGTAGCCCGCGATCACAGCCAGGGCCACCTTCAGTCCGTCTTTCATGATCGCGCCTCCTACTGGCCGCCCGATGCGCCGTTCCGGCCGTCCGCCCGTCACGCCGTACGGCGCTGCGATCCGACTGAACGGTATGAATGCCCTAGACAGGCACACAAAAACTCGATCCGGTACATACCGGGCAGTTTTCGGCGGACTTGATCTCTGGCTTAGTGCTGTCCGTTACGGTCGTCGCCGGATTCGCCGGTCTTGGTGTGTTAGAGGGATTCCGGTGACCCAAACTCGCCCCACCTCGGACGATTACTGTGCGCAAACCGGGTATTACGGGCGTGTATCGGCGGTAAGCGGTATCTACTGCGCGCGTGAAGCGGGTGAGTCACATGACCGAGACCAGAACGTCGACCGCGACCGTCGAGCCGGCACCCGGGCGGTCCCTCGGGACCATGGGCGGCTCCAGTCTGGTGACGGAGCGGGGCCGCACCACGATCTCCGACGAGGTGGTCGCCAAGATCGCCGGCCTCGCGGCCCGTGAGATCGACGGCGTCCACGACTTCGGCACCGGCACGGCCCGCGCGTTCGGCGCGATCAGGGGCGCGCTCGGCGGCGAGGATGGTGTCACCCGAGGAATGTCGGTGGAGGTCGGCGAGCGGCAGGCCGCCGTGGACATCCACCTCATCGTCGAGTACGGCGTCGCGATCCCCGACCTCGCACAGGCGGTGCGGAGCCACGTGATCCGCGCCGTGGAACGCATGTGCGGGCTGGAGGTCACCGAGGTCAACATCGCGGTCGACGACGTCCACCTGCCGCGGCAGCAGGAGCCGCAGACGCCCGGCGACGGGGAGCCACGGGTCCAATGAACGCCGTGCCGGAGAACGCGGGAGCGGAGCCCGGGCGGGTCACGACGCCCGAGCGGGCCGGGCCCGGCGCTCCGCAGGGCCCGCCCCGGCAGCGGGACGCAGGAGCGGAAACGCCGGAACGCCCGGCCCCGGAACGAGAGGCCCCGGAACGAGAGGTCTCAGCGCGCCGGATCGCGGACCGCGTGCTGTCGTGTCCCGACGTGGCCGGCCTGTCCCGGGGGCCGTTCGGCGTGGTCGCGACGTACCTGCCGGGAGGTCTCGTCCCGGGCGTCGCCGTACGCGACGACGCGATCGAGGTCGACATCGTCGCCCGGTACGGCAGGCCGCTGCCGGAGGTCGCCGACCTGGTGCGTGACGCCATCGGCGACCTGGCGGGCGGCCGGAGGGTGGACGTGACGATCGCCGACGTGGTCACAGACGACGGCGGAAAGAAGGGATGATCATGCAAGGCTATCCGGTCTGGGGCCTCGTGGGGCTGCTGTTCGGCACGGTGCTCGGGGTGGTCGGGGCCTTCGGCGGCCTCGCCGCGTTCATCATCGTGCTGGTCCTCGGCGTCGTCGGGTTCGTCGTCGGCCTGGTGCTCGAAGGCGGCGTACACCTGCCGCAGATGCACCCGAGACGGCAATGAGCGTGCCCACGGAGCACGGGACGACGACGATCTCCGACCGTGCCTTCACGCGGATCGCCGAGAAACTGGCGAGCGAGGACGAGCACGTCGCCGGCCCGCCCCACGTGACGGCGTCGGTGTGCGGGGCGGTCGCGGCGGTGCACTGCGACCTGGCCCTGCGATATCCGGCGCCGGTGCCGCGGCTGGCCGCGAAGATCCGCGAGCACGTACGGCGGCGGCTGCGCGAGCTGACCGGCGTCGCCGTGGAGAACGTGGACATCGAGGTCGTGGAGCTCGTGCCCGAGCAGAGGCGGGGACACAGGCTCGCGTGAAGGGCCGAGCGGGAGGATGGCGATGACCGAAGGCCGACAGGCGCCTGAGAAGGTGCCGCGCTTCGTCCCGATGCGGGGGTTCGGGGCCGGGGGAGCCGGCGGGGCCTTCCGGCCCAGTCGCGGGCTGCCTGCCGCGGTCGCCGCGCTGGCGCTGCTGGCGATCGGGGGTCTCACCACAGTCCATGTGGTCTCCGCGCTGCTGGGGCGGCCCGTCAGGCTCGTGCCGTACGAACAGTGGGCCCGCTGGGCGAGCACGACGGCCTGGAACGACGGCCGCACCCTCGCGGTGGCATCCGCGCTCGCCCTGATCGGCCTGGTGCTGATCCTGATCGCGGTGGTCCCCGGCCGGGGGCGGATGATCGCGCTGCGCACCGGAGACCCCGACCTGGTGGTCGGCCTGCCGCGCCGCGCGCTGGCGCGGGCGCTCGGTGCCAGGGCCGGAAAGGTGGACGGCGTGCGCGCGGCCGGCACCAGGATGCGCGGCTGGCACGCGGACGTGTCGGTCAGGACCGACCTGCGCGACACGAAGGCGCTCGCGGAGCGCGTGCGCGCGGCCGTCGAGGACGAGCTCGCCCGGCTCGCCCCAGCCCATCACATATCCCTGAACGTGCGCGTCCGCGGCCCGTCGTAGGCGAAGTCGTAGGCGAAGGAGACAGGACGTGAAGACGAGATCGGGCAAGGGCAACCGGACCGGCCTGGCGGTGTTCGGCCTGGTCCTGCTGGCGGTGGGCGGCCTCGCGATCGCGCGGGCGCTGGGCGCTTTCGGCGACGCCGCGGCGCGGGAGCCGGTGGTGGACGCCGGGGCCAGGAGCTTCGCGGCGACCACGCCGTGGTTGTGGCCCGTCGTGGCCGCCGTCGCATTCGTGATCGGGCTCATCGGGCTGGCCTGGCTGCTGGCGCTGCTGCGGGTCGACCGGCCGCGGCGGCTGCGCCTGGAGTCGGGCACGACCGGCGTCACCGAGGTCGACGCGCATCCCGCGAGCGAGGCCCTGGCCGAGCAGGTCAGCACTTATCCGGAGGTCCGCCGGGCGCACGCCGTGCTGCGCGGCCCGTCCGACGACCCGCACCTCGACATCGGCGTCTCCGCCGAGGAACCGGCCGACCTCGGGGCACTGGTCACCCGGTTGCACGACGAGGCCGTCCCCGACCTGCGCACCACGCTCGGCCTGCGCCGTCTCCCGGCCATGGTCCGGCTCAACCTGACCGGCGGCCGCCGGACCCGCGCGGTCCACTGAAGCGCGGTCCACTGAAGCGCGGTCCACTGATCGAGACCGAGCCCTGTTCGTACGCCCGCCGGAGCCGGAGCCGGATGGCTCTGCTGCGCGTGGCCCAGACGGCGCCTCGCTGCGTCAGACGCTCCCAGGCCGATCTAAAGATCGGTCAGGTCGCGCTCGATGTCGCTCAGCTTTCGGAATAACTTCGTCTCGCCCGGAAACCGTCTGAATCCGTACTTCTCGTATAAGTGCGCAGCCTCTTCGTCGACAGCGTCGACGACGACCAGACGGAACACCACCTCCTTGGAGGCCCGGACCATCCGGTCAAGGACGTCGACAAGCAGCCTGCTGCCGAGTCCCTGCCCTTGCAGTCGCCGGTCGAGCGCCAGTCGTGCCAGGATCACCGCAGGCACCTGCTCGGGGCTGTCGCGCCCGATTTTGGGTGGCACCTGCGCCCTTTCGATCGCGTGCCCGGCGATGGAGTAATAGGCCAGAACGTTCGTGTCGTGTTCGCGAGTCCAGGCGAACGTTCGAGCGGTCTTCATCGCCTGCGCGTGCGAGGCGAACTGCTTCAGCCAGGCGCTGAGCTCATCCTTTCCGCAATCGAAGTCTTCCAGGCTGTGTTCCTGGCCGAGAGGCTGCGTGGTGTACACGACTTACTTACCTACCGATCCATGATGTCGCGGTTCTTCCGTGCCGCCTCGGTCAACGCACGGTTCCGCACCGGTGGAGCATCGAGCGACGCGAGGATCTCGTCGTAGAAATCCGGTGGAACCACGGTGAGTCGCTCCCGGCGTAGGACCTCCTCCGCCGCGGATCGAGCGGCTTGAAGAACGAAAGCGGTGGTCGTCTCCCGCGAGATGAACGCGGCCTGCTCGATGAGGTCTTTGTCATCTGGGGTGATACGTACTTCCAACCGACTCTTCGCCGGAATCACCCGCTTGCGTCTGGCGCTGGCAATCTTCTGTGCTTTCTTCTCGCTGGTGGGTGAAACTTCGCCTGCGGTGTCTGCTGCGTGGTGGCTTCTCATTGTGGTGGCTCTCCCTGTTGCGCAGACTTCGACGCGTGGCGTCGACGCCGACCATGTCCGGTCTCCCGTAGTGCGGCCTTCCCCTGCCGACTACGAGCCGTTCCCGATTCAGCGGCGGGGCTCGGACAGGACCTCGGCGAGGACGGCGGCCTGGCTGTGCTCGACGTCCCTGGTCGCGGTGAGCAGGGTCAGCGGGCCGTTCTCCATGAGCCGGCGCAGCCGGTCGAGGGCGGCCTGGCGCTCGGGAGCGTCCAGCTCGGCGAGGTAGCGGCTGCGGAACTCGCCGAACCTCTCGGGGACGTGGCCGTACCAGGTGCGCAGGGTGCCGGACGGCGCCACGTCCTTGATCCATTCGTCCAGATGAGCGGCCTCCTTGGTGAGGCCGCGCGGCCACACCCGGTCGACCAGCACCCGGGTGCCGTCCCCGGGCGCGGGGTCCTCGTACACGCGGCGGACCGTGACGGACACCGCTCCCACCTCCTCCTGCGACTCCTGCCGCCATACTCCCCGGAGAGGGGCGGCGCACGCCGGTGTTCCGCGGGCCGGACAGTTCATGTGACTGAAAGTTTCACTTTCCGTAAGGGCGTTGTCGCTGGTCGGGATTTCGTCCAGATTGTCGACCAAATCGGCCCATGTCGCCCGCCTCGGCCCGGTGCCTATGGTCCGGGGCATGAAGATGCGAATGATCACGGCGGGCCTCGCCTTGCTCGGCTCCGTCGCCGCGTCGCTCGTCGTCGGTCAGGCGGCGCACGCGGACACCACGATCTGCGAGAAGTATGGTGCGACCACCATCCAGGGCGGCAAGTACGTCGTCATCAACAACGTCTGGGGCAGCGACGCCCAGCAGTGCATCAACGTGACGAACAACGGCTTCACGGTGACGCAGGCGGGGCACAACAAGGCGCAGAACGGCGCGCCGGCGGCCTACCCCGCGGTGTACGCGGGCTGCCACTACGCCAACTGCTCCAGCGGCAGCGGCCTGCCCCTGTCGGTGAGCAACAGCCAGTTCAACTCGGTGCAGACCAGCGTCAGCATGAGCTACCCGGGCTCCGGGGTCTACGACGCCGCGTACGACATCTGGTTCGACCCGACGCCGCGTACGGACGGTCAGAACACCGGCGCCGAGCTGATGGTCTGGCTGAACCACACCGGCTCGGTCCAGCCCGTCGGCTCCAGGGTCGGGACGGTCAACATCGCGGGCGGCACCTGGGACGTCTGGTTCGGCAACACCGGCTGGAACGTCGTCTCCTACGTCCGCACCTCCCCGACGAACTCCATCAGCTTCGCCGTGCGGGACTTCTACAACGACATGGTGAACAGGGGATACGCCCAGCGGTCGTGGTATCTGACCAGCGTCCAGGCCGGATTCGAGCCCTGGGTGGGCGGCGCCGGCCTCGCGGTGAACAACTTCTCCTACAGCATCGGCGGCGTGGTCCAGAGCCCCTCGCCCAGCCCGACGCAGGGCGGCAACAACGGCGGCGGCGGCGCCTGCCGGGTCAGCTACAGCAAGAACGAGTGGCAGGGCGGCTTCACCGCCGAAGTGACCGTCACCAACACCTCCTCCAGCGCGGTGAACGGCTGGAACCTCGGCTTCTCCTTCCCGAACAACCAGCAGATCACCGGCTACTGGAACGCCGACATCTCCCAGAGCGGGTCGTCGGTGACCGCGAGGAACCTGTCGTACAACGGGTCGATCCCGCCGGGCGGGACCACCTCGTTCGGCTTCCAGGGCACCTGGAACGGCTCGAACGGCAACCCGACGAACTTCACGTTGAACGGCACCCGCTGCTCGTGACGCGTCGTCGAAAAGCACGTCCCTGAAAAGCAGGCGCCGCCGGAGAGAAGCCTCTCCGGCGGCGCCGTCACGTCAGGGGTTGACGTTGATCGTGAAGGTGGAGGTCGTGTTCTTGATGTCCTGGTAGTTGTCGCTGAGCCTGAGGTTGTCGAAGGTCACCGACCCGACCGCCGGGCCCTGGTCGGGCTCGGGCAGCTCGTTCGCCCACAGGCCGAAGCCCGACTTGGCGTCGAACTCGTCACCGCTCCTGTGCGCTCCGGAGATCGAGATGTTGGTGAAGACGGTGTCCTTGATCGGGTTGACCGGCCGGCCGCCGACGTACTGGGTCTGGAACATGATCCCCGAGTAGGTCGGGTCCACGATGTCCACGTTGCTGACCCGGATGCCCTGGAACACCTTCGAGGCGGAGAACAGCCAGATCGCCGGGAAGGTCTGCTGGCCCCAGAAGTGGCCGCCCGCACGGACGATCGAGATGTTGTCGAACACCGTGGGCGGGCTCGCGCCGAAGCCGTTCATCGGATAGCCGAAGTCGAGCGAGCTGATCGTGATGCCGGAGTAGGTCAGCGTGTCCGCGATGTAGATGTTCCTGAACGTGTTCGCGTACCCGCCGTACACCGCGACGGCGGCCGCACGCCACGGCAGGATCGCGGTCAGGTTCTCGTAGACGTTGTTCTTCTCGTCGGCGCCTCCCGCGTCGATGGCCGAGAACAGCGCGAAGCTGTCGTCGCCGGTCGACCTCGCCTCGTTGTTCGAGACCAGGTTGTCGGTGCTGCCGTTGGTCATGTTGACGCCGTCGGCGAACGTGTCCCGGATCCGCGAGTTCCTGATCGTGATGTTGTCGGTGTTCGCGCCCCAGTACATGCAGACCTGGTGCTCGACCCAGATGTTGTCGATCGTCATGTTGGCGACGTTCGACCAGTCGAACACCTTGCCCGGCCCGTCGATGCGGCTGGTGTAGTTGCCGAAGTAGGCGAACCCGGAGAACGTCGAGCCGTTGGCCGACGCCTCCGCCCGGAAGCCGACGTCGGTGTTCTCCTGCGTGGACGGCGCGTAGAACCGGGTGAACCACGGCCCGGCGCCGACCACCTTGATCGGCTTGCCGTACACCTGGAACTTGCCCGACGTCTGGTAGTCACCGGCCGGCAGGTAGACGCCCATGAGCGTGCCCGTGGTGTCCATCCGCACCCTGTCGAGCGCGTTCTGCACGTCCTGGTGGGTGAACCCGGCCGGCACGGCGTACGTCGCGGGATCGGGGTTGGGGATCGCCGAGACCTGCTCCAGGTTCACGAAGTCGATCGCGTACGAGGAGGTGTTGGCGGCGTCCTTCTGCAGCCGGATCTTGCTGCCCTTCGGGACCGTCGTCCCGAGCAGGATGTTGGCCTCGTCGTAGATGTGCCGGGGGCCGCCCGCGCCCGGCGAGTTGCCCGGGCTCGCCTCGGGACCGTACAGCCAGGCGTACTTCGAGGTCAGGTTGATCGCCTTGAGGAAGCTGCCGTTGACGTAGACGTTCAGCGTGGCGTCGGTGCCGCCGCCGCCCGCCGCGTCGGGGATCGAGAAGCGGGTGACCAGGGTGTTCGTGTCGGCCCTCGTCGTCCACTCCACGTAGCTGCCGGTGGTGGTGAGCCGCACGGCCTTGCGCCCGGACGCCTCGCCGGCCAGGTCGCCGATGGTCCGGTTCGGGCCGACGACCGTCGCCCCGCCGCCGGTCACGCCGTCCTCGGCCTCGTACATGTCGTACGGCATGTTCGCGCCGCGGCCGACGAAGAACGGCAGGCTGGAGGTGTTGTTGGCCTGCTTGACCGGCAGCTCGTTGGCGTCGGCGGCGAGCACGGTCTTCACCGTGTACTTGCCGTTGGCGGCGGTCCACGTGCCCAGGTTCACCGGGCTCGTCGTGGCCCCGGCCGCGATCGCGCCGCTGTAGGAGCCGGTCAGCGTCTTGACCACGGTGCCCGAGTCGTTGGCGATCGTGAGCGTGATGCCGTGGGCGCCGCCCGCCGAGGCGACCGTGCCCTGGTTCTTGATCGCCACGGTGAACGTCACCGTGCTGCCGCCCGCCGGATTGCCCGGCGTCCAGCTCACCGGCGAGGCCACCAGGTCGGAGCTGTCCACCGGCTTCACGACCAGCGGGGCGGAGGCGGAGAAGGAGTTGTTGGTCTCGTTCTGCTCGATCACCGCGTTCGACTCGTCGACCTTGGCGCTCAGCGGGTAGCTGCCCGCGTCACGCTGGCCGATGTTCGCCGTCACGGTGGCCGAGGCGCCGGCCGCGAGCGCGCCGACCGAGGCGGTGCCCACCTTGGCGCCGCCCAGGTAGAAGTTCACGTTCGTGGCGCCGGAGCCGAGGGTGCCCGCGTTGCGCACCGTCGCCGACAGCGTGACGGCGTCGGTCTCGACCGGGGACGCGGGGGAGGCGGACAGGGAGGTGATGGTCAGGTCGGGGTTGGGCGCCGGGGTGCCGATCACCTGGAACTCGGCCATCTGCCCGGCCGGGGCCCCGGAGTTGGCGGTGAACCTGAGCTGCACGTCGGCGACCGTGCCGGAGACCGGGATCGTGACCGTGTTGCCCGTGGCCGGGTTGAAGGTGTAGGTCGCGGCGCCGGTCAGGTTGGTGAATCCCGACGCGCTCTGCTCGCGGCCCAGCACCTGGATGGTCTGCGTACGGGTGGACCAGGCGGCGTCGGGGTTGAGCTTCAGCACGACCGAGCTCACGACCGCGTTGGCCCCGAGCTGCACGGTCAGCGTCTGCGGGTAGGAGCCGCCCGCGCCCTCCCAGTAGGTCGTCAGGTCGTTGTCGTTCGCGTTCGCCGCGACGTACGTGAACGTGTAGGAGGAGGCGGTGATCGGCTTGCCGACGGCCATGTTGGAGCCGCCGCCGCCCGAGCCGTTGCGGGTGACGGTGTTGCTGTCGATCGACTCGTTGCCCGCGGCGTCCTTGGCCCGCACGTAGTAGGTCACCGTGGCGGTGGTGGGCTGGGTGTCGGTGTAGGTCGTGACGTTTCCGGCGACGCTGCCGCGCAGCACGTTGTTCGCGTAAATGTCGTAGCCGGTGACGCCGACGTTGTCGGTGGAGGCGGTCCAGGTGAGCTTGACCTGCCCCGGGGTGGTCTCGGTGAAGGCGAGGTCGCCGGGAGCGGTGGGCGCCTG
Source organism: Microbispora sp. CL1-1 (assembly GCF_012034195.1). Lineage (NCBI taxonomy): Bacteria > Bacillati > Actinomycetota > Actinomycetes > Streptosporangiales > Streptosporangiaceae > Microbispora > Microbispora sp. CL1-1. Next base: position 5,792 of record NZ_JAATEK010000020.1, on the reverse strand, counting down.
GGTGTCGCCGGTCGCGCCCGTGCGGGTGACGGTGTTGCTGTCGGCCGACTCGTTGCCCGCGGCGTCCCTGGCGCGCACGTAGTAGGACACGGTGACGTCGGCCGGCTGGGTGTCGGTGTAGGTCGTGACGTTTCCGGCGACGCTGGTGCGCAGCACGCCGTTGGCGTAAATGTCGTAGCCGGTGACGCCGACGTTGTCGGTCGAGGCCGACCAGGTGAGCCGGATCTGGCCGGTCGCCGGCTCGGTGTAGGCGAGGTTCGAGGGCGCGGTCGGGGCCTGGGTGTCACCGGTGGGCGCCGGGCCGTACACCTCGAACTCCGAGATCTGCGCGGCCGGCCAGGCGGTGTTGGCGGTGACGTTGATCCGGACGTAGCGGACGCTGGCCGTGGAGAAGGTGATGGCGACCGTGTTGCCGCTCGCGGGATCGAAGGCGCGGCCCGCGGAGGCGGAGAGGGTGGAGAAGTTCGTCCCGTCGGTGCCGCCCTGCACGGCGAGCGTCTGGGTGCGGGCCTCCCACGTGGACGGGAGCCTCAGCACCACCCGGTTGACCACGGCCGAGGCGCCGAGGTCCACCTGCAGCCATTGAGGGAAGGCGTTGTTTGCGCTCTCCCAGTAGGTGGCCTGGTTGCCGTCGTTGGCGTTGCCCGCGCCGTACACGTCGGCGTGCGCGCTCTCCTTCATGGTCTTGCCGAGGGCGAGGTTGCCGGAGGCGGTGGCCGCGCCGTACACCTCGATCTCGGAGAGCTGCGCCGCGGGCCAGCCGGTGTTGGCGGTGACGTTGATCCGGACATACCGGGTCGAGGTCGCGGTGAAGCCGATCGTCACCGCGTTGCCGCTCGCCGGGCTGAACGCGCGGCCCGCGGAGGCGGAGAGGGTGGAGAAGTTCGTGCCGTCGGTGCTGCCCTGCACCGACAGCGTCTGGGTGCGGGCCTCCCACGACGCGGGCAGCTTGAGCACGACCTGGTCGACGCTCGTCGCGCTGCCGAGGTCGACCTGCGCCCATTGGGGGAAGGCGTTGTTGGAGCTTTCCCAGTAGGTGCCCTGGTCGCCGTCGTTGACGTTGCCCGGGACGTACGGGCTGTTGCTGCTGCTCGCGGTCACGGTGCGACCGGCGGCGAGGTTGGGGCCGCCGGCGGCGGAGGCGGGGGAGAGGGGCGCGGCCACGGCGAGCAGGCAGGCCGCTGCCACCACAGCGATCAAGCGCAATAACGGGACATGCGTTTTCGACATTTGCGTTCCTCTGTCCGGGCAGGAACCGACCGGCGGGCTGTCCGATCCGCGCGGTCGTGGGGGGATTTGGAAGTCGGGGCTCGCTATGGTCGCGGCGGCGACCGGTTGCCCACTGCCGTGGCCGACATCACCTCGTGTCCTTTCGCGCGAAAGGTGACGGTGGCGGGGCGCACGGACGCAGTGCTTCCTGCCGGAACTTGCGGAGGACCGCAAAGTCTCGATTCAGAGTTGCAAATTTCTTACATTTGGTTGCCCAGATGTTACATAGACCCCACGATGCAGTCAATGGGTCGGAAAAGCCGGACGGAAGGTGACAGGTCTGTGCCGTCCCCGAGCAGGGCCTACCTGGGGATACTTCAAGTGGACGCCGGTCCGTAGCCGGTCCTGGCGCCCTCCCGCGGGTCCCCCAACTCGCGAAAGGAACCCGGCAGAGGAGCCCTCATGTTTCTGCCCCCCAAGCGCTCGCTCGCGGTGTTGGCCGTGCCGCTGGTGAGCCTGTCGGCGGCCCCCGCCGCCGCGACAGCCGTACCGCAGACCGCTGCCGTTCAAGAGGCCGTGCACGCGGCCGTTCCCGCGGCCGTTCCCGCGGCCGCTTATGCGGCCCCGCGCCTGGCGACCCTGGTCGACGTGCGCGCCGCGCACCAGCCAGGGCTCGACCGGGTCGTCTTCGAGTTCCGCGGACCGCTCCCGGCACGGCGGAGCGCACGCTACGTGCCGCGGCTGATCGCCGACGGCTCGGGCCGTACGGTCCCGGTGGCCGGCGACGCGATCCTGGAGCTGCACTTCGGCGGCGCGACCGGCCACGACACCCATGGACACTCCACCTACGGGCCCTCGCGTGAGACCTTCGCGCTGCCCGCCGTGATCCAGGTCGTCAACGCGGGCGACTTCGAGGCGGAGCTCACGTTCGGCATCGGCCTGTCGCGGAAGTCGTCCTACCGCGTCTACACCCTCACGCGTCCGAACCGCGTGGTCGTGGACATCAAGACGCCCTACCGGACGGTGCCGGTGCGCACCTACTTCCTCGACTCCCGGGCGTACGCGGCGGGGCGGCGGCCGTACACGGCGGCGGTGTCGCGGCCGGTGGTGCCGCCGTCCACCGCGCGCGGCGCCCTCCAACGGCTGTTCGCCGGGCCGACGCAGGCGGAGTACGCCAAGGGGCTGCGGTTCGTCGCCTCAGGAGCCACCGGCGTCCGTTCGGTCGTCATTCGTGACCGGGTCGCCCACGTGCGGCTCACCGGCTCGCTCCGCGGCGGCGGGTCGACGTTCACCGTGGCCGACGAGATCACGCCCACGCTCAAGCGGCTTCCCGGCATCCGCTGGGTGAAGATCTACGACGCCGACGGCCGCACCGAACGCCCGAGGGGGCACTCCGACTCCATCCCGGAGAGCCTCGAACCATGACACCACGAGGGCCGGGCCACCCCCGGCCCTCCTCTCGTGAAGAAGCCCGACGCGGGGTCAGTGCCCTGCGACGTGGAGGTGGACCTTGGAGAAGTCGCAGGCGGCCAGATGGTCCTTGCGGATGCCCCAGATCAGCCACGCGCCGTCGCCCCACCGCATCCCGGTCCTGCTGTCCTCGGCCAGTTGCAGCAGCGTGACCCACTGGCGCGCCTCCTCCTGGAAGGCCGGATCGCCGTAGGAGCCGGTGCCGGCGGCGTGTGCCGCGACGACCTCGATCGGGCCTTGAAGCGCGTCGGAGTATCCGCCCACCTGGTGCGGCGGCCCGTCCCTTCCTCCGTCCTCGAACAGCTGGAGCTGATATTCGAAGAGCTCACAGGTGTCCTCGTCCAGCACGTGTTCCCACACCTTCTCCTCGGCCTCCTGAAGACTGCCGAAGACGTCTACGAGGACGGGGTGATCACGTGAGGGCCAGGTCGGCTCGGTGGCCCCGGTGAGCGGCAGCTCGGGGTACACCTCGACGCGGTCGTCGGGCGCGGGCCGCTCGGCGACGGTCGTTCCGTCCGGCACGTAGATCACCTGGTGCTCGTCCGCGTCGGTCGTGGCGAAGAACAGCAGCGTGCCGGCATCGGGCAGGGCGATGTCCACCTCGTAACGTGCCAGCGCCCCGCAGTCGAGCTCGGCGAGGAACGACAGCGGCCGGTCGCCGTCGGAGACGGACGGCCATGCCATGTCGTCCGGCAACCTCGGGAGCCCTCCGAGCCGCCCGACCATGGTCTCGCCGTCCTCGGCGGCGGAGAGCCGGATGGCGGGCCGTAACAGTCCGATCAGCCGCTCCGCGCTCCCTGGCGGCAACTCCTCACGCGCGAGCTCCGCGAAGTCGATCATCCAGTCCTTCACGCCGCCCATGATGCTTCCCGCGTACGACAAAACCCGCCGCCCCGAGCGACCGGTCACTGCCGCGTGCCGCGACCGGTCCTTCGGAACCGTTCTTCGGCGGCCACGTCCGCTCGGCATCGTGCGGTGTCATCGCCCTTCCGCCCTCAACGCCTCCTCGATGCGCCTCCCGCTCCGCGAGTGGATGGGGAGCAGGCCGGCGGACAGTTCACGTAGGTCCTTGACGGCGTGACGGTTGACGGCCAGGGTGTCGGGCACCGCGTCGAGCGCGACTCGCTCGGCGGCCTCCACGTCACCCGCGAGGGCATGGGCGCGGGCCAGGCAGGTCCCGAACCACGCACGGTCACGCCGGTAGGCCTCGGGCAGGGTCGCCAGCCCGCGGTCGAGGAACCGCACCGCGCGCGTGCCGTCGCCTAGAGCCAGCTCGGCCATTCCCCGTTGCATGTCGAACCAGCCGTCGTCGTAGAAGTACATCCAGGGCGGCTCGTTCTCCGGGTGTTCGCCCGCCGCCCGGATCAGTTCCTCGGCCTCTCCGAGCAGCCGCCGCGCGGGACCCGCCTCGCCCATCTCGGCATGACCTCGGGCCGCCATCTGGGCCGCCATGCCCTGCACGCCGAGGGTCGTGCGCCCGTCGTCCCAGCGCGCGGCCTCCGCCAGCCGTACGCACCGGAGTTGGTCGCCGATGCTCCACGCGAGGTGGGCGCGCATGCTGAGCGTGGTGGCGGCCAGAGCCGCGTCCCCCGCCTCCAACGCCCAGCCGTGCGAGCGGTCATACCAGGCGAGCGCGGCGGCATGGTCGCCGGAGTCCTGGCACATCCAGGCGATGAACTGGGCGTACTGCCCGAGCATCGAGACCACGCGGTCGGCGAGCGGCCCCGGAGCCCCCTGCGCGAGCACGGTGATCGCGTCGAGCTGGGCGCGTACGACCGGTAGCAGCGGGCCGCTCCCCAAGGTGTCCTCGACGCGGCGATGCTCGCTCAGGCAGCGTTCGAGCCACTCGATCGTGGGGGCGTCCACGCGCTGCGGACGTTCGATGGCCTTCGTGATGCGCTCGTACAGGTCCGGGTCGGTCCTGACCTGTGACACACCACAGAGCCGTCGTCCCTGCTCCAGGGTGCGATGGGTTAAGGATCATGCGCAGCGATGCCGGGCGCCTGTGGGCGTCCCGGGAGCGTCCCTTGCCCGCAGTTCAGCGTCTCTCGGCAGGACAGCGCTGCGCGAGGAAAACCGGCCGAATCCGCCGAAAGCGCATGAGTCGGTCGGAAACTGCTGTGACGGCAGGCACGCTACGGGCCGGCCCGATGTCCGAGGCGCACGCCTCGGTGCCGTCCCAAACCTCATGAAGTCCGGGGCGGACGGAGTAACCGGATTATTTGACGGGGTGACGGAAGGCGAGGCGTTGAGTCAATATTGATCCGTCTGTATACCGACGGGTGGAGGTAGGGGCGTGCGCGTTGCGCGGGTGGCGGTGACGTTTTTGCTGGTCGGCGGATTCGTTTCGAGCTGCGGCAACGGTCCGACACTCCAGGCCGCAACCGCCGAGCTACAGAAAGACCTGCACCGCCTAGAGGCCGACGGACTTTTGAAGAATCCTCTCAGCAAGCTCCGAATCGTGGATCGTCCGGACAGGGACCTGCCCTGCGACAAGGATAAGTTCAAGCGGGTGTTACACGCGACGGCGGATTACGAACACATCCCTGAAGACCCCGTGGACAACCACCTCGATCACGCGGAGCGGGTGATGGAGAACACGCTGTCCCAGGAGCTTCACTACAAAATCACCTACGACTTGGCCCAATTGGATTGGCAGGACGCCCGCTTGATAGAGGGCAGGAAGGATGCTTTTGGTTTGACGGTCAAGGTGATAGTGGTGCCGGAAGCGCCAACGTGGCGGCTGGTTGCGGAGACTGATTGCCTCCCCCGCTCATAGGCTCTATCACTTCCAGATACGGTTGAGCTCCTTGGCCTGCTCACTGCTTACGTTGTCCGCCGCATCCTCGGCCTTCCTGTCAAGGGCGTCGTTGCTGTCCATCCACTTTTCGTAAGGGGTCAGCTTCGCCCGCAGGACACTCTCCCAGCTGTTCCCCGTTCGGGCCCCCTCCTGCTTGGCCTCGGCCACTAATTCATCGAAGGTCTTGAGGTGTCCTGTCCTCGCGCTGATGAGCTCAGCGGGTGGTTTGCTCGCGGGGAAGCCGGCGTTATGGAGGAGGTTTGCCATGTCGTATTTCTGGCGCACAGTGAAGTCCGCTCGGGCCCCGGTGAGC